>CALIJH010000166.1 GCA_938017765.1 uncultured Leptotrichia sp. | reverse complement strand
ATTGGCTGAAAAAATAGTTCAGCATTTGGATATGAAACTGACTTCTGTCCAACTTATAAAATTTGCAGACGGCGAAATATTTATAAAACCTAATGAAAGTGTCAGAGGATGTAAAGCGTTTATTATACAGTCCACATCGGGACCTGTAAATGAAAATATAATGGAGCTGCTTATATTTATTGATGCTCTGAAAAGGTCGTCGGCAAAAGAGATTATCGCAGTAATCCCTTATTATGGGTATGCAAGACAGGACAGAAAGGCGAGTCCGAGAGAGCCGATTACATCAAAACTTGTGGCAAATCTGCTTACAGTTGCGGGAGCTACCAGAGTTATAACAATGGATTTACATGCAAGACAGATACAGGGATTTTTCGATATTCCCGTAGATCATATGGAAGCATTGCCTATTTTGGCTAAACATTTTATAAATTACGGATTTCACCCCGAAGACACAGTAGTAGTTTCTCCTGATGTGGGAGGCGTGAAAAGAGCGAGAGGTCTTGCCAAATGGTTACATACTCCCCTTGCAATAATAGATAAGAGAAGACCGAAAGCCAATGAGTCGGAAGTAATGAACATTATCGGAGATGTAGAGGGTAAAAAAGCTATACTGATAGATGATATGATAGATACTGCAGGAACAATATGTAATGCTGCCAAAGCATTGAAAGATAAAGGAGCTATTGAAGTATATGCCTGTGCTACCCACGGAATATTTTCAGGACCTGCAATAGAAAGACTTAAAAATTCTCCTTTGAACAAAGTCGTAGTTACAGACAGTATCGAGATACACGAAGACAAAATGTTTGATAAACTTAGAATACTTACAACAAGTAAAATGTTCGCAGAAACAATAAAAAGAATATATTGGAACGAAGCAATAAGTGATTTGTTTGAAATGCCTGCCGAAGAGAGAGAAATAAAAATAAATGAATAAAAATATAAAAAATGTGGCAGAAATTATGATAAATGGAGGAATTGCAGTATTTCCAACGGATACTGTCTATGGATTAGGTGCAGTTCCTCTGAAAAAATCTATTGAAAAAATATATGAAATAAAAAAAAGAGATTTTTCAAAAAAAATAATAGCTCTAATTAACGATATTTCCAATCTTAATGAAATGATTGATGAAACATCGGAAAATATGGATAAAATTAGTCCTGTTTTAAGAGAATACTGGCCGGGAGAACTGACAGTAATATTTAAAGCTGACAGGAAATTTACCCGAAAATTTGATGAGGAGCTTGAAACAATCGGAGTAAGAATACCCAAAAATAAAACAGCTCTTGAAATAATAAAAAATGCAGGTGGAATTGTCCTGACTACAAGTGCAAATATTTCAGGTGAAAATCCTGTTACACGATTAGACAGTTTGAATAAGGAAATCCGTGAAAAGGCTGATTGTGTAATAGAAGATGAAAGCACACTTACAGGAAAACCGTCTACAATAGTAAAATATGAAAACGGGGAGATAGAGCTTCTAAGAAAGGGAAATGTTCCTATTGAAAATATAAAAAAGTTGATGAAAGGATAAATAAAATTATATGGCAAAAATGGTAAATCCGAATACAATAAATGATATGACTCTTGTCAATGTAAAGGCACAAGCTAAAATGAACCAGCTTGTTCAAAAAATAGGTAAAGGAAAGCGAAAAATAAAAGTTACATTGGGGAAAAGCACAAGAAGTTATTTAACTAAGTTAATTGAAGAAATGAAAAAACAGATGAAAGTTTATGAAAAACAGCTTCCGAATATTTTTCAATTTTTTGGTTATTTGGAAAAAGAAATTAAAATAACTAAGGAAAATAAAAAAGAAAAAACGAAAGATGTTTCTTTATCATTCGAAGAACTGGATTTTCTAAAACTTCAAATAAGAGAAACAATAAAAGGGATAGATAATATGAAAACTAAGCTCAAATGGTATAATTTTTTGAAAAAGGGATTATATAAAACATTGAGAAAACAAAATGAAATGACACTGGAAGAATTGGGGAAAACAACAGCGGTTAAATAACTGATATATTATAAAACAAGGGAAAAGGGAAGGTTGAGGACAATGAAAAATGTTATATCTTATGTAAATGTTATTCTTGAAACAGGAATAGCTGAACGGGCAAGTGATGTCCATATAAAGCATAATAATGAAGAGAGTGAAATAAAATTCAGGATAGACGGAATTTTAACGGAAATTAGAGGATTATATGAAAAAATAGACAGGCACATATTAGCCAAAAATATGATTGAAATAATTTCCAGAATAAAAATTTTATCTGAAATGAATGTAGCTGAAAAGAGAAAACCTCAGGACGGGAGTTTCTCTTTTGTATTAAATAATGAAAAATATGATATAAGAACTGCATTTATGCCTACGGTTAATGGGGAAAGTATAGTTTTGAGAATTTTAAAAAGTTATCTTGAAAATACGGAACTTGAAACTTTAGGGTTTTCAGAAAAAAGCGAAATAAATCTGAAAAAAATGTTAAGAAGAAAATACGGTCTTATACTTGTAAGCGGACCTACAGGTTCAGGAAAATCAACTACTTTAATGTCAATGGTCAATATACTTAATAACGGACAAAAGAAAATTATATCCGTAGAAGATCCTGTTGAAAACAGAGTGAAAGGAATAGTACAGGTTCAAGTAAATGAAGAAATAGGAATTACTTTTTCAGAAATATTAAGAAATGCTCTCAGAAATGACCCTGATATAATAGTAATCTCGGAAATAAGAGATGAAATTACTGCTGAAATAGCAGTAAGGGCAGCATTGACGGGACATCTCGTAATAGCCACTATTCATACAAATGACAGTATTTCGACTGTTACAAGACTTATGGATATGGGGATACCTAAGTATCTTATATTGGATGCTTTAATAGGAGTGATAGGACAGAGACTTACAGGCAGAAAATGCTTTCATTGTTCAGGAAAAGGCTGTAAACATTGCAGGAACGGTTATAATGGAAGAATTTCCATAAATGAAACATTGATGATAAACGAAGAAATAAAAAATATTCTTAAATCAGAAAATTCGAGTTATGAGTATAAAAATAAATTGAAAAAAAATCAGAGTGATAATTTTATTGATTTTGAAGAAGATGTAAAAGAAAAAGTAAGAAACAATCTGATTTTTGAAAAAGATGTTATTGATTTTCTGATATAAAATTTTGAAATTAAAATCCTGGAATATTATAAATTTGAAATAAAATCTTAAAATAAAATTTTGAAAATAAAAAATGAGTTTTTAAAAATCTAAAAAAATTAAGAAAAAAGAAGAGAATTTAAAAAAGAAAACGGAATTATTAAAATAAATATCAAAAAACTAAATAATTAATAGAGATAAATAATAAAAAAATATATATAAGAAAAATGAAT
>CALIJH010000165.1 GCA_938017765.1 uncultured Leptotrichia sp. | reverse complement strand
GCCCAGCTACACACCTCATGTTGACGGAGGAGATTATGTAATTGTAACTAATGCAGCTAAATTTGCTGTAACAGGTACAAAAATGTTGAACAAAAAATATTACAGACATAGTGGATATCCTGGAGGATTGAAAGTAAGAAGTCTGGAAGAAATGTTAGAAAAAAAACCTACTGAAGTAATAAGAAAAGCTGTTGAAAGAATGTTACCTAAAAACAAATTGGGTAGCCAAATGATCGGAAGATTAAAAATTTATACAGGAACAGAGCATACTCATACTGCTCAAAAACCTGAGAAGATAGAGTTATAGGAGGTAATTTAGGTGGCAGAAAAAATTCAATATTTAGGAACAGGTAGAAGAAAAACTTCAGTAGCAAGAGTAAGATTAATTCCGGGAGCTTCAGGGATTGAAATAAATGGAAAAGATATGAGAGAATACTTCGGTGGAAGAGAACTGTTGGCAAAAATAGTGGAACAACCTTTAGAATTGACTGAAACTTTAAATAAATACGGAGTAAAAGTTAATGTAAATGGTGGAGGAAATACAGGTCAGGCGGGAGCTATAAGACATGGTGTTTCCAGAGCATTAGTAGTTGCTGACGAAGAATTGAGAGGAGCTTTGAAAGAAGCAGGGTTCTTGACAAGAGATTCAAGAATGGTTGAAAGAAAAAAATACGGGAAAAAGAAAGCAAGAAGAAGCCCTCAATTTTCAAAAAGATAATATTTTTGAAATATTATATTTGTTACTCTACAGCATATATAAAAAAGAGAAATGGTATAGAAATTCAAAATATAACCCTTGGAAATCGAATATTTTCAAGGGTTTTTATTTTATTTTAAAATAATCAAAAAATAATTGTTTTAATAGTATATATACAATTTGTTGGTTCTCATCTTATTTAAAAAAAAACAGGAAGAACTCATTTTCTTTTAATATTTTTGTGATAATATTTCTATATAAGAAAGGCAATATAAAGTTTGAAATTAAAAGAAAAAACATTCCTTTTATAATTAAAATAATTGTAAAAATAGTTTATTAATGGTAAAATTTAGTAAAGTGTGGAAATATTTGAAAGGAATGACCGAAAGTATGAATATAGTTTTAGAGGACAGTATAAATTACAGAACGGGGATAAAAGATGTCGGAGTAGACCCTGTAAATAAGAGAATTATTATTACAGGTGAAAAACTGGCGTTTCTTAAAGAAGGAAAAATTGAAAAAGAAATAGGAGGAAAAGTAAAAAACAGCGAAATAATAAGATACATAAAAGAAAAAAATCAATTATTTGTTTCAAGTATCTTTTTTGTTTCTACTGTAATGGGAAAAGTATATAAATGCGACAGTCTGAAGAAAAAAATAGTGGAGCCTGTTTTTGACAGTGAAAAAGTAATAGAATTTATGAATTTTACTACAGACGGAAAAATTATTTATATTGAAAATGACACACTTTATTCCTATGAGCCAAATACAAAAGAATTAATCCATTCCGATATTTTAGGTGATAAAAATAAACATAATAAAGGAAATTACAAAATATTCACAAGTGGAGAAAATGTAATTTTAAAATACAGGGAACTGCATAGTCAGAAAAATATAATTAATATTTTTGATAGTAAATTGGAAAAAATATTTGAAATAGAAACTGAAAATAATCATATATTTTCCAAAATTTCAGAGCTGGAATATATAGCAGGGACTGCAACCGGAGAGATAGAAATATGGAATATTTTGGAAAAAGAGCTGTATAATTCTATAAAAATATCTGATTTTAAAATATCATATATTGAAAATTATAATGGAAATTATTTTATCGGTTTAGGCAATGGAGATTTGATTATTACTGACTGGGAGTTTAATATTTTGAAAACTCAGAGCATTTTTAAAAATGAAATTACAAAAATATGTTGTATCGAAAATCAGATTTTTATTTCAGGCACTGATAATAGAATAGTAACTTTAAAAATAATCGATGAAGATAATAGTAATAAAAATATTCAAATAAGAGAAAATTTTTTACAGGAATATAGAATTCACGATGATTATTATGATTTTTTTACATTGGACAGAGTGATAAGAATTGATAATTTTATAAAAGAAATGGATATAAAAAAGATACATTATACTCCTTCAAAAGAAAAAATATTTAAGGTTTTTTCCGATTCCATTTTTTCAAGAAAAGTCTGTATGATTGGTAAAGATCCTTATTTTCAGGAAGGAGTAGCTACAGGACTGTCTTTTGAGGTAAATAAATCTTCATGGAATGATTCTGAGATAAATACGTCATTGAAAAATATCTTGAAATTAATATATAAAACTTACACAGGAAAATCTCAAGACATAAATAAAATTCGGGAAGAAATAGAAAATGGGAAATTTCAGATACTTTCTCCTGATAAACTTATAAAATCATGGAAAGAGCAGGGAGTTTTACTTGTCAGTGCTGCCCTCACTACAGTTGTAGGTAAGTCAGGGGAACATCATAAGTTTTGGAATTTGTTTACAAAAGAGCTGTTGGAATATATATCCGCTAAAAATCCTGATATTGTTTATTTTTTATGGGGAAAGGATGCCGAAATTTTTGAAAAAAATATATTGTCAGGAGAAATTATAAAACATAATCATCCTGCAATTTCAGGAAGTTTGGAGAATGAAAAAGATTTTATGAATGGAATATCTTTTGAAAAAACAAAAAATATTATAAATTGGACAGGGATTGAAAAGAAAGTCATCGAAGAAGATAAAGAAGATACTGAAAGCAATGGAAAACTTTTTAAATAGTTTGTAGTAAAATTAAAATTGTTATATAATTAAAAATTTTTTTGGAAAAGTTTTGATTGAAACAGTTTGCAATAAATTAAAATAGGAGAATTTTATGTCTGTTGTACTGATTACGGGAGCAGGTTCAGGAATAGGAAAAGAGCTGGCAATTTTATTTGCTGAAAAGAATTTTGATTTGTTTTTATTAGGAAAGACTGCTGAAAAACTGAAAAACGTACAGAAAGAAATTTTGGGTAAATATAAAATAAAATGTAATATAATTCAATATGATTTAAATAACACGGACAGATTGAGTGAACTGGCAGAAAATTACGGCATGGAAACAGATATAATTATAAATTGTGCGGGAATTGGAAAAATAGGTAATTTTAAAAGTTTATCTAAAGATGAGGAAATAAAAATGATAAATGTGAATTTTATTGCTCCAATGATTTTAAGCAGATTATTTGTGGAAAAATTTATCGGAAAAGGAGTTGGAACGGTAATAAATATATGTTCTACAGCTTCATTGTATCCCAATCCGTATCTTAATGTTTACAGTGCTTCAAAAGTATCACTTCTTTATTATTCTTTGTCTTTAGATAAGGAAGTGAGTGTGAAAAATAAAAATGTGAGAGTGTTA
This sequence comes from uncultured Leptotrichia sp., assembly GCA_938017765.1. GTDB lineage: Bacteria > Fusobacteriota > Fusobacteriia > Fusobacteriales > Leptotrichiaceae > Pseudoleptotrichia. The sequence goes on along the minus strand of CALIJH010000165.1, from coordinate 11,406 downwards.
AGTATATGTCCCGGTCCTGTGAATACTAATTTTTTTAGTGAAAGTACAAGAAAAAAATTTGCCGCCTATACTAAATACGAAATGAGTGCTTATGACACTGCAAAAGCTATAATAAAAATTTTTGAACGGAAAAAAAGATTTTCGGTTATAGGATTTAAAAATAGAGTTTTTTCAGGATTAATGAGATTATTGCCGATTTCATTACAATTGAAAATAGTCGAAAAATTTTTAAGAAAAGGAGTTTAGTTTAAATGTCCATTTATTCTTTTTATTATTTGCTGATTTTTATGACGATAAGTTTATTTACTTTGAAGCTGATTTTTGCATATAGATATTTTAGAGATATAGAAGACAAGATAAAAAACAGTATTGAGAATAATATCGAAGATAATATCAAATACAGTATCAATGAAGAAAATTATACTGTTATACAGCCAATTCTTTCGGGAGATCCAAGACTTGCGGAGGATTTGACAGCTAATCTCAAAAATACTGATAAAATGAAATTTATATGGTTAATCGATAAAAATGATATAATTGCTCAAAAAGTAGTAAAAGAAATATTGAAAAATAACGAAATCTCGGGAAATAAAAAAGTAGATGAAAAAATTTTTTTAGGGAAAGAGTTTAATAACGGGGATTTTTTAGAAAATTCGTCAAAAAAGGAAATAATGAATAATAAAAATTTTTCAAAAAGAGTAACTGTTTTTGAGATTGATGAAGTGCCACAGGAAATAAATCCTAAAATTTTTAAAATTGCTCAAATAATTAAAAAAGTTCAGACAGAATATATAATTATTTTAGATGACGACACTGTTATAAATATGGATAGGATAAATGAATTCAGTATTTATGAAAAAAGAAAAGATGAATGGATTGCAACAGGAATACCTTATAATTATGGAACAACAGGAATATTTTCAAAACTGACGGCAGCTTTTGTAAATGGAAATTCTTTCCTGACATATTTCCCAATGGCATATATGAAAGAAAGCAAAACGATAAACGGAATGTTTTATATGGGAAAAATAGAACTTTTTAAAAAATATAATGTTTTTGAAGAAATAAAATATGAATTATGTGATGATTTGGCTTTAGCTTCTTATTTATCCAAAAAAGGAGTGAAAATAATTCAGACAGGAGTTTTTTGTAATGTTAGAACTACTGTAAAAAAAATTATGGATTATATACTGCTTATGAAAAGGTGGTTTTTATTTACTAAAATCTATATAAAAAGAGCCTTTTCAGCAAAATTCCTTATATTTATATTTTTGCCTGCTATACTTCCGGGATTATTGCTTGGTATAAGTCTATTTGAAGGAATAAAATATATATTTACTACTTTCATCATTTTTATAATAAAAGCTTTTATTTTATTTTTTTTCAGATATTATCTTTTAAAAAAGAAAGAAAGTCCGACCGTCATTTTTTATGAGATAATAAGTGATATAATTATTATATTGATATTTATATATACATTAGTTACTCCTCCTGTAATAAAATGGAGAAATAAAAAAATTCGTGTTTCCGACGGGAGAATTTCTTATGAAAAAGTTTAGCAGCTATCTGAAAGAGTTGCAATATCTGAATGTAGACAATACACTTATAAAAAAGAAAAAGACAGTGATTATACTAAGTGGAAGCAGTAATTATAAAAGTGCCTCATTATCAGAAACTCAGAAAAATTTTTTGAAAATTTTTAAAGAATTCGGTTATAATATTATAAATTCAAATTTTCCTTATAATGAGAATTTTGAACATAAAAAGTTTGAAAAAGTTTCCATACTTAAAGCGTCAGTTTCAAATATAGTCTATTACTGGCATACTTTGTATAATAAAAAATTTCAGAGAGAAATAGAAAGACATCTAAAACCTTTGTTTGACCTTGATAATATAGTTATAATAACTCAAAGTTCGGGTCTGAATCTGTTAAAATATGCTCTAAAGAAACGAGATAATGTTTTGAGAGAACAAAATCATATTTCAAAAGAACAGAATTATGTTTTAAAAAATCGAAATCATATTTTGAGAGAGCAGAGTTGTATTTCCGAAAAGCAAAATTATATTTTAATAAAACGGAACTGTATTTCAAAAGAACAAAATACAGTTTTGGAAAATCAGAATATAAAAGAAAAAAGTTTTCATATATTTTCATTAGGTCCTGTTGCACAGGGATATGGAAAAATAGAAAACTGTATAATCTTTAAAGGGAAAAAAGATATTTATACTAAAATACTTGATTTTCATAAATCTGACGAGGAAGTCGACTGTGAACATCTAAATTATTTAGAAAATCAGAAAATTAAGGAGTTTATTTATGAATGGCTGGAAAAAAATAAAAGTTGATATTGTTGCTCCTCCTTTTAGCGGACATTTATATCCTTTACTGGAAATGATAGGACCTCTTATAAATGATGAGAGATATGATATTTGTGTCTATACGGGAATACAGAAAGAAGAAGTCGTGGAAAGTCTTGGGATAAAATGTAAGGTTGTATTGAAAGACCGTCCGACTATTTTTGAAGACATAGCAAACACTCCTGAAAAAACTGATGTAATCGCTTTATATAAACAATTTAAGGAAAATATGAAAATAATTCCTCAGATTATAAATGATTTGAAAGAAGAATTTGAAAAAAGAAATACCGACATTGTAATAGCCGATTTTACAGCGGTTCCCGCAGGAATAGCCTGTAATAAGCTGAATATACCGTGGATAACTACTATGCCCACTCCTTTTGCTATTGAAAATAAAAGCACAACACCGGGATATTTAGGAGGCTGGTATCCAAAAAATAATATGTTTTATAAAATAAGAGACAGTATAGGAAGAGCTGTAATAAGAAATTTTAAAAGACTTGTCTGCCTGACTGTATCTAAAGAACTGAAAGCTTTTGATTTTAGACTTTATAATAAAAACGGAGAAGAAACGATTTATTCTCCCTATTCAATTTTAGCAATAGGAATGAAAGAACTGGAATTTAGAGATGATTTTCCTGAAAGATTTTTATGGGCAGGTCCGTGTTCGCCGTCTTTTGATAAAAAAAATTATTCTTTTATGGATACTTCGAAATTTAAAAAAACGGTATTTTTGTGTAATGGAACTCATGTTCTGTGGGCAAAAGAAAAAATGGTTAAAATAGCTGAAAAGCTGGGGAATGAATATCCCGAAATCTGTTTTACAGTATCTTCGGGAGATTATACAAAAAAAGATGAAGATATAAAAAAAATATCCGAAAATGTATTTGTATATAAATATATAGACTATGAAGCAGTATTTCCCCATATAGATTATGTCATACATCATGGAGGAGCGGGAATTATGTATAAGGCTATCAAATATAATAAACCTGCGGTTATAATTCCTCACGATTATGACCAGTTTGATTATGCTGTCCGTGCAGAAATGGCAGATATTGCTTTTATTGCAAATTTGAAATCTGAAAAGTCCATAAAAACAGCATTTCAAAAAATGCTGGAAAGAAAAGAATGGAAAAATCTTGAAAAAATTCATAAAAATTTTGAAAATTATTTACCTACAGAAATTTTAAAAAATGAAATAGACAGGCTGTTGACAGAGAAATTATCAAAAAATCAGGAGAAATAATATATGAAAGTTTTAGTAACGGGAGCGACAGGATTTTTGGGGAAGTATATTATAGATGAGCTTATGGAAAATGGTTATGAGATTATAGCAATGGGAAGAAACGAAGAAATAGGAAAAAGTTTGGAAAAAGGAAGAAAAAACGTGAAATTTTTTAAAGGAGATTTTACGAATAAAAATGATATTATAAAAATAATGGAAAATGAGCAGTCTGATAAAAATAACATTACAAAAATAAGAAACGAAGCTAAAGAAAATGGAAACTGTAATAAGAGCGGTACTGAAAAAATATCAGCTATTATTCATGCAGGAGGACTGTCAACCGTATGGGGAAAATGGGAAGATTTTTATAGTGCCAATGTCAAAGGAACAGAAAATATACTAAATGTATGCAGGATTTATAAGATAGAAAAACTTATTTTTGTTTCTTCGCCGAGTATTTATGCGGGAGCTAAAGAACAGCTGAATGTGAGAGAAGAAGAAGCTCCCAAAGAAAACAACCTGAATTTTTATATAAAAAGTAAAATAATGGCAGAGAAGAAAATAAGGGAATATACTGATGTTCCCTGTACCATAATTCGCCCAAGAGGGCTTTTCGGTATAGGAGATACGAGTATTATTCCAAGACTTCTGAATTTAAATAAAACTCGAGGTATTCCTCTGTTTAACGACGGAAAACAGCTTGTAGATATTACTTGTGTCGAAAATGTTGCATTTGCAATAAGGTTAGCTCTTGAAAGTGATAAATCTTCAGGACAGGTTTATAATATTACTAATGATGAACCTGTAATGTTTAAAAATATCCTTGAAAGTTTTTTCAGAGAAATGGGAGAAAAACCTAAGTTTATTCAAAAAAACTATATTATAGTGAAATTTTTTGTAAACATAATGGAAAAAATCTATCGCTTATTTAAGATAGACAAAGAACCGCCAATTACTATGTATACTCTTTATCTTATGAGATACAGCCAGACATTGTGTATCGACAAAGCAAAAAGGGAGCTAAATTATAAACCGAAAATGACTTTAGCTGAAGGAGTAGAAAAATATGTCAGATATAATAGAAAAAATTGATTATTTCCCTTGTGGCTATTGTACTAACGATATACAGAGGATTTTTAAAGGAGTGTCCAAAAAAGAGAGAAAATTTTATGCGGGAGTATTTCTCCTAAAGCATAAAGAAAAGGGATATATACTTTACGATACCGGTTATAATATAAAAATCATTGAAAAGAAAAAGCTGAAATATTGGTTTTATACGGTATTAAATCCTGTTACTTTGAAAAAGGAAGATCTGATAAACAATCAGCTGAAAAAAATTGGGATTAGAACAGAAGATATAAATTATATTGTTTTATCTCATTTACATCCTGACCATATAGGAGGAATGGAATTTTTCCCCGATGCAAAAATTATATTAACAGAGGAATGTTTTGGGGAATATAAAAATCATTCTTTTAAATCATTGATTTTTAAAGAATTTTTACCTAAAAATTTTGAAGAAAGATTGGAAATAATAAGGATAAATTCATATGCCCCCGAGTTTCCTTACATCAGAAGCCATGATTTATTTGGTGACGGAAGCCTATTATTAAGCTCAATGGGAGGGCATGCCGAAGGGCAGGGATGTCTTTATATAAAAGAAAAAAATCTTTTTTTAGCTGCTGATGTGTGTTGGGGAGTTGATTTGCTAAAATTAACTGATAAAATCAGATTTCTTCCTAAATTAATTCAGAATAATTTTTCGGAATATAAAAAAGGTATTGAATTTTTGAAAGAACTTATGAAAAATAATATTGATATTATTGTAAGTCATGATGTTCCTGAAAGGATAAAAGGTATTTTGGATGAAAAAAATTTTTAAAATGCTTTCTTCGTTTATTGAAGTGAGGTGGAAACATAGATTTAAAACGAGAAAAGAACTTGAGATTTATCAGAAAAAAGAAGTAGAAAAACATTTAAAATATTTGAAAGAAAAATCTCCGTATTTTAGAAGAAATGGTTTTAAAGCTGATTTTATAAGTGATAAGAAATTCGTAATGAAAAATTTTGATAAACTGAATACTTTGGGGATAAAGAAAGATGAGGCTATGAAAATAGCTTTGGAAAGTGAAAGAACAAGAAATTTTGATAAAAAATATAAAAAATTTTCTGTAGGACTTTCCTCGGGAACTTCGGGACACAGAGGAATTTTTGTAACAACTGATGAAGAACAGGCTATATGGGCAGGGACAATCTTAGCAAAAATGCTGCCCGAAAGAAAGCTGACAGGACATAGAATTGCATTTTTTCTAAGGGCTGACAATGGACTGTATAAATCTGTAAATTCATCTGTCATTAGACTAAAATATTTTGATACTTTTGAGAATGTTGATAAACATATTAACAGATTGAATAAATTTAATCCGAATATACTTATAGCTCCTGCGTCAATGCTGATTTTGCTCGGAGATAGGAAAAAACAGGGTGTATTAAATATTTCTCCTGAAAAAATAATATCTGTAGCGGAAATACTTGAAAAAAAGGATGAAGAATATATATCCGAATGTTTTGGGAATAAGATAATTCATCAGATATATCAAGCGACAGAGGGTTTTTTAGGGTGTACTTGTCCTTACGGGTCGCTTCACTTGAATGAAGATATAATAAAATTTGAAAAAGAATATATAGATGACAAGAGATTTTATCCGATTATAACGGATTTTAAAAGGACGAGTCAGCCATTTATAAGATACAGGCTGAATGATATTCTCATTGAGAATAATGAGCCCTGTAAATGTGGTTCAGTATTTCAAAGGATAGAAAGAATAGAGGGCAGAGCCGACGATATTTTTGAATTTATTGACAGGGATAAAAAAACTGTAACGGTTTTCCCTGACTTTATAAGAAGATGTATACTTTTTGTAGAGGAAATAAGGGAATATCAGGTGTTTCAAACTGAATATGACTGTCTTGAAATAGCAGTTCCCGATATTAATGAAAAACAGAAAAAAGAAATCTGCAAAGAATTTGGAAAGTTATTTAATTCCGTAAATGTAGAAAATGTAAAGATAAAATTTATAGAATATACTATAGATAATAAAATTAAGCTAAAAAGAATTTGTCAAAAAATGAAAAAAGAGGTTTGAAAATGAGAAAATTAAAAATAATAGGATATGGAGTAAGTTTACCGAAAAATACAGTAAAATTTGGAAATCAAACACGATACAGAATGACAGGAAATGAAACACTGCTGGCTTTAGCGGTAGATGCCTCTAAAAAAGCATTAAAAAAGGCTAATATATCGATAAATAATATAGATTGCATAATTTCCACAAGTTCTATAGGTATTCAGCCGATACCATGTACAGCTGCCCTGATACATGAAGTTATTGCCAAAGGAACAGATATTCCCGCTCTGGATATAAATACGACATGTACGAGTTTTATAACTGCTTTGGATATAATGTCCTATATGATTGAAGCGGGAAGGTATGAAAGAATATTAATAGTTTCCGGTGAGTCGGCTTCACTGGGATTAAATCCCAATCAAAAGGAAAGTTATGAGCTGTTTAGCGATGCGGCAACAGCAATTATTATAGAAAAAACTGAAGAAAATAAAGGTGTAATTTCAGCAGAGCAGAAAACATGGTCTGAAGGTGCTCATTCTACGGAAATACGTGGAGGACTTTCAAACTTTCATCCAAAAAATTATTCCGAGGAAACAAAAGAAGAATTTATGTTTGATATGAAAGGAAAAATAGTTTTATCGCTGTCTAAGAAAAAAATTCCTGAAATGATGAAGAATTTTCTGGATAAGAATAATATAACTATAAATGACATTGACATGGTAGTTCCTCATCAGGCAAGTTCTGCAATGCCTCTGATTATGAAAAAACTGGGTGTCGATAAAGACAGATATATTGATGTTGTTGCCGAATATGGAAATATGATTTCAGCTTCGGTACCTTTTGCTTTATGCTATGCTTTGGAAACAGAAAAAGTGAAATCGGGTGATACAATTCTATTTATAGGTACTGCTGCCGGACTTACAACAAATTTGATGTTGATAAAAATGTAATATATAATATATATAAATATATACAAAATAAACAAAAAATAATATAAAAAGATAAAATAATAAGTTAGAATATTGATAAGGCAGGTATTTTTATGGCAAATTATAAGGAAATAGCTGAAAAAATAGTAAAAGAGCTGAAAGGCATTATCGGAAAAGATTTTAATTATATCGATACTGACGGGAAAATCATAGCAAGCACAGATCCGAAAAGAGTGGGAACTTATCATGAGGGTGGATATATTGCGGCTAAGAAAAAGAAAATAATTATAATAAAAGAAGATGATGAGTATGCAGGCTCCAAAAAAGGGGTCAATCTTCCTGTTATATTTAAAGGGCAAATTATAAGCGTTATAGGGATTTCAGGTAATTATGAAGAGGTAAAACAATATGGAAATATAATAAAGAAAATGACTGAAATACTTATAAAAGAAGCATATATGAGTGAAAAACTGGTAAATGAAGATGAATATATGAAAATTATTATGAACGATTTAATATATAACAAAACAGACGAAAAAAATTCCATTACACTAAATTCGGAAGAATTTAAAAATGTAAAAAAAGCAGATGAATTGACGGTTTTTTCGGCTCAATATAAAGGAAAGGAAACGGAATTTTGGGAATATAAGAGAAAAATTTTGGAAACAATGAGAGAACACTCCCGAAAAGGAGAGTTGTTTATAAATAAGGATTTTTTCTTTATCGGAATTTTACTTCATAGAGATGAAAAGAGTATAAACAGATTCTTTAAAAATATACAGGATACTCTCGAAATAGAATTTCAAATAGGGATAGGAAATTCAAAAATGAATTTTAAAAAATTACCTGATTCCTATAATGAAGCTGTAAAAGCTTTAAAATGGGCGAAAAACATAAAAAGAGATAAGATTTTTTATAATTCTATGAGATTTGGTCTATTGCTATATGATGTTTCCGAAGAGAAGAAAAGGGAATTTTTAAAAAATATGTTTAAAAATGTAACGGAAGAAGAAATAAAAAATTTTAAACAGATTTTTTATTATTATGAAAAATATAATGGAAGCATAAAAGAAATATCAAAAGTTATGTTTCTGCACAAAAATACGTTACAATATCAAATCATAAAATTCAGCGAAAAAACAGGTCTTGATATAAGAAAATACAGAGATTTTGCAGTTCTGAAACTGGCTTTTTTCTTATATTAAAATTAAAAATTAAATTATTTTTTTGTTACACATAACATATCTTTATAAAAAAAGTTATATTGGAAAACATTGTTTTTTTATACTGCTAAAAATTATAATAATATCGAACAATATTATAGAAAAATTAGGAGGTAATATTATGATTTCGGCGACAGGAGCTATAGCTGGTCTTGTTCTGGCTATAATTTTAATAATACGCAAATTTAATCCTGCATATTCACTTATTATAGGTTCTCTTGTAGGGGGACTTTTAGGAGGTGCAGGACTTGTAGATACTGTAAGTTTTATGGTTAAAGGAGCTCAGGGAATGATGCCCGCAATTTTAAGGATAGTTACTGCGGGAATATTGGCAGGGGTTCTTATTGAAACGGGAGCGGCAAGTAAAATAGCAGAAACTATTGTTAATACCCTTGGAGAGTCAAAAGCACTGTTTGCTTTGGTAATTTCTGCATGTATACTTACAGCTGTAGGAGTATTTATAGATATAGCAGTCATTACCGTTGCCCCTATAGCACTGGCACTGGCAAAAAAAATCAATATTTCAAAAACTTCCATTCTCATAGCGATGATAGGAGGAGGAAAAGCCGGGAATATTATATCGCCTAATCCTAATGCTATCGCAGCTTCGGAAGCATTCAATATACCTTTGACGTCTATTATGTTTGCAGGTCTTATTCCGGCAGTTTTTGGAATAATTGTAACAGTAGTTATTGCAAAAATTCTTTCAAAAAAAGGTGCAAAAATAGCGGACGAGGACATACAGGAAGAAGAGCGTAAGGAATATCCGTCATTTTTTGCCTCAATTATAGGACCTTTATTTGCGATATTTTTACTGGCTTTGAGACCAATAGCTAAAATAGTTATAGATCCTTTGATTGCTTTGCCTTTAGGAGGATTTATCGGATGTCTGGCTATGGGAAAAATTAGAAATATAAATGAATACTGCAAAACAGGTCTTAATAAAATGATAATGGTAGCGATTATATTGATAGGTACAGGTACATTATCAGGGATAATAGCTAATTCAAATATTAAAGATTTGATAACATCACTTCTGAATTCTACAGGTGCACCTGCATTTTTATTGGCACCGTTGTCAGGTATACTGATGTCGGCTGCAACAGCTTCAACTACATCAGGTACGGCGGTAGCAAGTAAAGTATTCGGACCGTCCATAGTGTCTTTAGGAGTACAGCCGTTAAGTGCAGCGGCTATGATACATTCAGGAGCGACTGTTTTGGACCATTTACCTCACGGAAGTTTTTTCCATGCGACAGGAGGTTCAGTAAATATGGAAATGAAAGACAGACTTTTATTAATTCCTTTTGAAACAACTGTAGGCTTGGTATTAACCGCTGTTTCGACAATATTGTTTGGAATATTTCATTTTTAAATAAAAGGAGAAAAATATGAAAATAGTAGTGGCTCCTGATTCTTTCAAGGAGAGCATGACTGCAAAAGAAGCATGTGATTCCATAGAAAGAGGGATAGTTACTGTATTTCCTTATTGGGAAATAGTGAAAGTGCCTATGGCTGACGGAGGTGAAGGAACTCTCGAATCGCTGATAGATGCTACTGAAGGGAGAATATATAAAGAAAAGACGTTAAATCCTCTTGGAGAGGAGATTATTTCAAGATATGGAATATTGGGAGATAAGAAAACAGCAATTATTGAAATGGCGTCAACAAGCGGTCTGGAACTTATTCCTGTGGAGAAAAGAAATCCTTATATTACTACGACATTCGGAACAGGACAGCTAATACTTAAAGCGTTGGAAAAAAATGTCAGTAAAATAATACTCGGGATAGGAGGAAGTGCGACTAATGATGGAGGGGCAGGAATGCTTCAGGCATTAGGGGCAAAATTGACTGATAAGGACGGGAAAGAAATAGGCTTCGGCGGATATGAGCTGGGTAAAATAGAAAAGATTGATTTTTCAGAATTGGATAAAAGACTTGAAAATATCGAGATACTTGCAGCATGTGATGTAAATAATCCTCTTACAGGAAAAAACGGAGCTTCATATATTTTCGGTGCTCAGAAAGGGGCAACATCTGAAATGATTGAAGTTCTTGATAAAAATCTGTTTCATTATTCGAAAATCATATCAAGAGATTTGGGAAAAGATATAAATAATATTCCAGGGGCAGGAGCGGCAGGAGGATTGGGAGCGGGACTGCTGACATTAAATGCTGTACTGAAAAAAGGGATAGATATAGTCATTGAAACAACAGGATTGGAAAAAATATTAAAAAAAGCTGATTTTGTAATTACGGGAGAAGGCTCAATGGATAAGCAGACTATATTAGGGAAAACTCCTTTCGGTGTGGCACAGTTAGCTAAAAAATATAATATTCCTGTAATAGGAGTAGCCGGTAATTTGGGCGACGGTTATGAAGTATTATATGAAAATGGTTTTGACTGTCTGTTTTCAATAATGCCCGGAGTGAGAAGTCTCGAAAATGCAATCAAATGCGGAAAAGAAAATCTTGAAAGTACAGTGAGAAATATCTTTTCAGTTATTAATATAATTAGATAATTATTAATTAAAAAACTC
>CALIJH010000164.1 GCA_938017765.1 uncultured Leptotrichia sp. | reverse complement strand
CCTCATTTTTTTGAAAAAGTTTTAAAAAATACAATAACTGTCCTTTTAGATGAGTATAATAATATCGAGATTAAAATATTTATTGGCTAATAATATAACTGACAGGGCTATCAATAATATCAAGATTAAAATGTTTAGGAGATAATCATTATGATTAGTTAGGTTATTATGATTAATCAAAATATCAAAAATAAAATATAAATAGAAGATATTAAATTTTATTCTGTATGATATGGAAAAATTTTTGTAATAATTTTTTGAATATTGTATAATATATAATATAAAAAATAAAATAGAATTATAAAAAGCAAAGGAAAGATAAGATGTCCAAAAAATATTTGAAATTAAAGCCTAACGAGGGTTTTACAGCAAAATATGATATGAAAAATTTTGAAATAGAGCATATAAATTTATATTCTGAAAAAAAGGAAATGGAAGTATTTCTAAATATAAATGATTATGAGGCAAAGGAGGAAATAAAAGAATTTAGACAGCTTCTCTATAAAAAGTTAGGAAATGAGCTGATGTTGAAAATAAGAATAAGTGTAAAAGCCGAGCTTGTAGAAAAAGATATGAATGAGTTTATAAAATTTATAATAGAAAATTATAAAGCGGAAAGTATGAGACATCAGTATATTTTTGCCAATTATGAAATAGAAAGTCTTGAAGATGAAATATTTATAAAACTTCCGTCGGAACATATGATAGAAGAGGGGAAAAAGACTGAAATATTAAGGGATTTATCCAAAAGAATGTTGGACATAACTAATAAAAATTTTAATATAGAATTTACAACAGGAGATTTTAAAGATATTAAAAAAGCCGAAGAAGGAAAAGAAATTTTAAAAAATACTGTAAAAGCTCAGGAAATACCTAAAATTAAAATAGAAGAGGAAGATACGAAAAATAATTGGAAAGACAGTAAGAAAAATACTTCATATAATGGCAGCTTTAAAAGAAAAGTTCAGGATAGGGAAGCGAGTGAATTCAGCATACTCGAAAGCCTGAATACAAGTGAAAATATAGTCCTTGAAGGTCAGATATTTCATGTAGATACTTCGGAAACAAAAAACGGAAATCTGAAATGTGATTTCCTGATTACTGATTATAACGATTCCATAGGATGCAGAATATTTGCAAAAGACACTACGGAACTTAAAGATATAAATCTGAATGACTGGGTAAAAGTAAACGGAATATTTGAGGCGGACAGATTTACCGGAGAATATTATATAAATACAAAGAGAGTGGACAAGATAGAGCCTAAAATTTTTTCAAGAAAAGACAATGCGGAGAAAAAAAGAATAGAGCTTCATGCTCATACAAATATGAGTGAAATGAGCGGAGTTGTTTCGGCAAAGGATTTGGCAAAAAGAGCAAAGGAATTTGGACATAGTGCTGTTGCTGTTACCGATTTCGGAGTGGTGCATTCATTTCCGTTTGCATACAAGGAATCTGATGAAAATTTTAAAATAATTTTCGGAATGGAAGCCTATGTTGTAGACGATGAGCAGGAAATGATAACCAAACCGTCCGACAAGCTTATAGAAGAAGAAATATATGTAGTATTCGATATAGAAACGACAGGGCTTGACCCTTATAAAGACAGGATAATTGAAATCGGAGCCATTAAATTAAAAGGTAAAGAAATAATTGATGAATTTTCAGTATTTGTAAATCCTGAAATAGACATTCCCGAAGAGATAACAAGGCTAACAAATATTACAAATGATATGGTAAAAGATGCTGAAAAAGTTGAAGAAATATTACCAAAATTTTTGGAATTTTGTAAAAATACGACTGTTGTAGCCCACAATGCCAAATTTGATGTAGGATTTATTAATCAGAAAGCTAAAAATCAGGGATTGGAATATTCGCCAAGTGTTATAGACACTCTCCACTGGGCAAGAATATTGCTGCCTGAACAAAAAAGGTTCGGTTTAAAATACATTGCCAATTATTTCAATGTTTCCCTTGATAATCATCATAGAGCTGTAGATGATGCAAAAGCTACTGCGGAAATATTTCAGAAATTTTTGAATATGATATTGAGCAAAGGTGTTTTAAATCTAAATGAAATAAACAGCGAGCTTCAGACAAATATACAAAATGCGGATACACTGAATACGATTATACTTGTAAAAAATCAGCAGGGGTTAAGGGATTTGTATGAGCTTGTATCGAGAAGTCATATTGAATTTTTTGGAAACAAGAAACCGAGAATACCGAAAACACTGTTAAATCAAATGAGAGTTAATCTTCTCCTTGCCAGTTCGGCTTCGGCGGTATACGGAAATTCGGGAGAGCTTGTAAATCTGTATTTACGTGGTACGGAAAAAGACGAGATAGAAGAAAAAGCCAAATTTTATGACTATATCGAAATACAGCCTCTTTCCAATTATTCGGATATGGAAGGGGAAAATCTCACGGAAATGGAAAGCCAAGGTATTATTACCGAGATGAACAAATATTTCTATGAATTGGGAAACAAGCTGGGGAAAATAGTGGTCGCTACAGGAGATGTCCATTATCTCGAAGAGAGAGAAGCTATAAATCGTAGTGTCCTCGTTCTTGGTAGCGGAATGGGTCGTCGGGTATTTTCTTACGATAAAAAACTCTATTTCAAAACAACTGACGAAATGCTTGAAGAATTTTCTTATTTAGGAGAAAATTCAGCTTATGAAGTTGTAGTGGATAATACAAATAAGATAAATGATATGATTGAAAATGTAAGACCTATTCCTAAAGGTTTCTATCCGCCAAAAATAGAGGGAGCGGAAGAAGAAGTGAGACAAACGGCTTATAAAAAGCTTCATGAATTATATGGAGAGAATATTCCTGAACATTTAAATGAAAGAGTGGAAAAAGAGCTGAACTCCATAATAGGAAATGGATTTGCCGTACTTTACCTTATAGCCCAGAAACTCGTTAAAAAATCCCTTGATAATGGTTATCTTGTAGGGTCAAGAGGGTCCGTGGGTTCATCTATAGTAGCGTATCTAATGGGAATAACTGAAGTAAACGGACTTTATCCTCATTACAGATGTCCTAATTGCAAACATAGTGAATTTATGGAGTTTGAGGGAAGCGGTCCTGATTTGCCCGATAAAGTATGTCCTGAATGCGGAACACCATATATAAAAGACGGACATGCTATACCTTTTGAAGTATTTATGGGATTTAACGGAGATAAAGTACCTGATATTGACTTGAACTTTTCGGGAGAATATCAGGGAGAGATACATAAATATACGGAAGAGCTGTTTGGAGCGGATAATGTATTCAGAGCGGGAACAATTGCCACATTGGCAGAGAAAAATGCTTTCGGATATGTAAAAAAATATTTTGAGGAAGTAGAAGGAACACCTGAAATAAGCAAAAGAAAAGCTGAACTGACAAGGATTGCCAAAGGTTGCGAGGGAGCAAGAAAAACTACGGGACAGCACCCCGGAGGAATGATAGTTGTACCGAAAGACAAGTCAATATATGATTTCTGTCCTATTCAGAGACCTGCTAACGATATGAATGCCGAGTCCAAGACGACACATTTTGATTATCACGTAATGGATGAACAGCTTGTAAAACTTGATATACTCGGACATGATGATCCGACTACATTGAGAATACTGCAAGATTTGACAGGAAAGGATATTTATACTATCCCTCTTGACGATAAAAAAGTAATGAGTCTTTTCAGCGGAACAGAAGCACTGGGAGTAACTCCCGAAGAGATAGGCTCTCCGACAGGCTCATCGGGAATACCCGAATTTGGGACTTCGTTTGTAAAACAGATGTTGGTAGATACTAAGCCTAAGACTTTTGCCGAACTTGTGAGAATATCGGGACTGTCTCACGGAACGGATGTATGGTTGAACAACGCACAGGAGTATGTAAGACAGGGGATTGCAACATTAAGTGAAATAATAACTGTCCGTGATGACATTATGAACTATCTGATTGATAACGGTCTTGATAAATCGGTAGCATTTACGATAATGGAATTTGTAAGAAAAGGACAGCCTACTAAAAATCCTGAAAAATGGAAAGAATATTCGGAAATAATGAAAAATCATAAAGTAAAACAGTGGTACATCGATTCCTGTGAGAAAATAAAATATATGTTTCCTAAAGGGCATGCTGTGGCTTATGTAATGATGGCTGTGAGAATAGCTTATTTTAAAGTTTATTATCCGTTGGAATTTTATACGGCATTTTTGAACAGAAAAATCGGGGATTTTAAAATGACAGTAATGTTTAAGCCTATCGATGAACTGAAAAAAATGAAAAAAGAGTTTGAAAGAAAACCGAACTTGAATGTTAAGGAAAAGCAGGAATTATTTCTATATGAAATTCTGATTGAGATGCATTATAGAGGAATAGAACTGTTACAAATTGATATTTATAAATCGGAGGCCACTTCTTTCACGATAGAAAATGGTAAAATCAGAATGCCTTTAGTTGCAATGGACGGGCTTGGAGAGGCTGTAGCAGTCAATGTAATCAATGAAAGGAAAAACGGAGAGTTTCTGTCGATAGAAGACCTCGTGAAAAGAACAAAACTTAATAAAACTGTAGTAGATTTACTGAAAACATATAATTGTGTACCTGAATTATCGGCGACTAATCAGCAGACATTATTTTAAAAAGAATAAAATTATTCCATAATATAAAAAAACAATATTTATAAATTCTTTAAAATTTTACAATATAAAACAAGAAATAAACGTCAGAAAAAAATTATCTGTTTGAACTTTTAGGCAAGTTTTTGATTTTTTCTTAGCGAATGAATGATTTTATATGAGCAAAATTTTATTAAAAAATAAATATTGTTTTTTATATTGCTATTAAGAAAACTTTTTCTTGAAATAGTGTTTTTAAAATATCTTCCTTTTTATTTCTTGACTCTTACTCCATATTTAAAATATCTTTTCCAATAAGGGCTTTTAAGTGATGACATTACTACTCCTTTTGAAGAAGAAGCATTGATAAATAAGGAGTTTCCGACGTAGACCGCTGTATGGTTAGTTCTGCCTTCGGGTCTAAAGTATACAATATCCCCGGGTTTCAGATTTTTATGGGAAACTTTTCTTCCTTTTTTTATCTGTTGTACAGAAACTCGCGGTAATTCTTTGGAATAAACTTCCCGATAAACTCTCCGCGTCAGAGCTGAACAGTCGATACCTCTTTTAGAATCTCCTCCCCACGCATATTTTGTACCTCTCCATTTACTGTAAGAAGTAAGCAGTTTTTTTTCGATTGCTGCGGATTTTTTCTGGCTGATATTTCCTGATTTTGCAACTCTTTTATGTTTCTGTTTCAATTCATTCATTTTGGATGTAATAAGAGGAGTTCTGTTATTGGCAGGAACCGCATAAATACTTGTATCTTTATGGACATTAGCACCTTTTTTCGGAAAATGTCCTTTTTTGGTTTTGGATGCAACAGTTTTCGGAGAATGCGCTTTTTTAGTAGCCACAGTTTTTACAGATACCGCTTTAGATTTGGCATTTACAGTTCGATGAGGAGTTCTGCTGCTTTTTTTTCGTATTGTTTTTCCAAGAGGGTTTGAATAGATAAATCCAAATATCATAAAGACGACTATTAAAAATTTCTTATTTTTCATTAAGGCTCCTTGATTTGATTATAGTTTATTTAAATTTATAAGTTTTTATAAAATAAATTTTATTTCATAATTGTATCATTTATTTTGTAAAAAGTAAAATTAAACTGGACTTATATTAATTTTTTTTAGTATAATATAAAAAACATAATTAGGAGGTAAAAATGACGGATTTAGAAATTGCACAAAAAGCAAAAATGGAAAAAATCAATGTTATTGCTGAAAAAATAGGACTTACTGAAGAAGATTATGAACAGTACGGTAAATACAAGGCGAAAGTAGATTTAAACGTATTGAAAAAACATTCAGATAAGAAAAACGGAAAGCTGATACTTGTAACGGCAATAACTCCGACACCTCCTGGAGAGGGGAAATCTACTGTAACTGTGGGACTGACACAGGCTCTGAACAAGTTCGGCTACAAGTCGATTGCAGCATTGAGGGAACCGTCCTTAGGACCTGTATTCGGTATGAAAGGAGGAGCTACAGGCGGAGGAATGTCTCAGGTCGTACCTATGGAAGAGATAAATCTTCATTTTAACGGGGATATTCACGCAATTTCTGCCGCACATAATCTTATTTCCGCCTGTATTGATAATCATCTGTCTCACGGTAATGAACTTGACATAGACGTAAACAATATAAGCTGGAAACGTGTTCTTGATATGAATGACAGAGCATTGAGACATATTGTACTCGGTATGGGAGGAAAAGCTAACGGCATTCCGAGAGAGTCGTCCTTTCAGATAACTGTCGCCTCTGAAATAATGGCAATATTCTGTCTTGCCGAATCTATTTCCGATTTAAAAAATAAAATTGGAGAAATAGTATTTGGTTATAACAGAAAAGGTGAAATGTTAAAAGTAAAACAGCTCAATATACAGGGAGCCGTAACAGCGTTATTGAAAGACGCGATAAAACCGAATTTGGTACAGACACTGGAAAATACTCCTGTATTTATACATGGGGGACCTTTTGCCAATATTGCCCATGGATGTAATTCCGTTCTGGCTACAAAAATGGCACTTAAATTGTCGGATTATGTAGTAACTGAAGCAGGTTTTGCGGCAGATTTGGGGGCTGAAAAGTTTCTTGATATAAAGATGAGAAAAGCGAAACTCGAGCCTGACGCAATAATAATAGTTGCGACAGTAAGAGCATTGAAACATCATGGAGGAGATATGGATCTAAAAAATGAAAATATAGAAACACTGAAAAAAGGTCTTGTAAACCTCGAAAAACATATTGAGAATATGCAAAAATACAATATTCCCGTTTTAGTTGCAATAAATAAATTTATAACTGATACTGACAGGGAAATCGAAGAAATTCAAAAATTTTGTAATTCAAAAGGTGTAGAAGCAGCTCTTTGTGAAATCTGGGAAAAGGGCGGAGACGGAGGAAAAGAATTAGTAGATAAAGTGATTGGTGCTATTAGTGGAAATGAAGAGTCCGAAAAGAGATTTTCTTTCTTATATGATGAAAAGTTACCGATTAAAGAGAAAATTGAGATAATATGCCGTGAAATATATGGTGCCGACGGAGTAAATTTTACACCCAAAGCATTGAACAATATAAAAAAATATATTGAATACGGCTATGATAATCTGCCTATCTGTATTTCCAAAACTCAAAAATCATTATCGGATAATCCTAAATTACTGGGAAGACCTCAAAATTTTGAAATTACAATAAATGAGATAAGATTATCGGCAGGAGCAGGATTTTTGGTAGCAATGGCAGGAGAAATAATTGATATGCCGGGACTCCCTAAAAGACCGTCAGCAGAGTTGATTGATATAGATGAAAATGGTGTAATTACAGGTTTATTTTAAATTATAGAATTTTCAAAAATTTATAGACGAAACAGTTTCATAGGAATATGCAGAGAATTTTATTTTTACAATAATCTTGAACAATAGTTTTAAGATAATTTTGAGCAACAGTTTTGATTATGGAAGGATGATTGGATATATGAATGAAAAATATGATTTTGAAACAGTAATAAGCAGGAAAAATCAGGGTTCTTATAAGTGGGAACAGATGTATAAAGAATATCCCGATTTGCCTGATGATATAATTCCTTTTTCAGTAGCCGATATGGAATTACAGATAGCTCCTGAAATAAAGGAAGGTCTGAAAAAATATATTGATGAAGCGGTATTGGGATATACGGGAGCAAATGACAATTATCTCGAAATTGTAGTAAACTGGATGAAAAAAAGACATAATTTTGATGTGAAGAAAGAGTGGATTGTAAATTCTTCGGGAGTTGTTTCAGCCTTATATGACGCGATAAAAGCCTATACGGAAGAAAATCAGGGTGTAATAATATTTACTCCCGTGTATTATCCTTTTTACAGTGCCATAACTTCCAATAACAGAAAAATAATTGATTGTCCTTTGATTGAAAATAATAGAAATTATACGATAGATTTTCAGAAATTTGAAGAACTTGCAAAAGATAAAAATAACAGATTGCTTATTTTATGCAGTCCTCATAATCCTGTAGGAAGGGTATGGATAAAAGAGGAATTGGAAAAAATAGGGGAAATTGCCCTGAAAAATGATTTAATCATCATTTCTGATGAAATACATTTTGATATTTTGATGAAAGGACAAAAACATACGGTATTACAGACAATTTCCAATGAGATTTCTGAAATAACCGTAACTTGTACTGCTCCTACAAAAACTTTTAATCTTGCCGGAATAGGAATATCAAATATTATTATAAAAAATGAAGAATTAAGAAAAAAATTTATAAAAGAACAGGAAAAATCATCATCTCATGTATTTGCAGCATTGGGATTTAAGGCATGTGAGCTGGCATATACTAAAGCTGAAAAATGGTTTGAACAGTTTCTTGAGCTGATTAATAAAAATCAGCAAATTGTAAACGAATTTTTTGAAAATAAATTTACTGTTTTAAAAGCTCCTCTAATACAGGGAACATATTTGCAATGGCTCGATTTTAGAGAGTTAGGATTAAAAAACAAAGAATTGAAAAGATTTATGAATGAAAAAGCAAAAATATTTTTCAGTGAAGGTTATACATTCGGAAAAAATGGAGACGGATTTGAAAGAATGAATTTAGCTGTTCCTACCCATATTTTAGAAAAAGGGCTTGAAAGACTATACAATGCTATAAAGCAAGATTATCCCGAATTTTGCAAATAATTCTATCTGATTATGATAAAATGGAGCTGCTTCAAAAATAGAAAAATATATAATTTTGATATACAGTATTTTTTATTATAAAATTTCTATTTTTGAACAGCTTTTTTTATCAATTTATTATCTAAAATTTCAATCTCATTTCATACCACACAACTCCGCCATGAGTAGATTCGGAAACTCCTTCATTTTCAAAACCAAATTTCTCATAGTAAGGGACAAGTACATCTTTACAAGTGAGGACAACCCCTTTTTTTCCTTGAGTTTTTGCATCGTAAATAAGTTCATTGATTAATTTTTCGGCATATCCTTTTTTTCTATATTCAGGTAAAGTATTAACTCCGAAAATCATTTGCCATTGTCCCTTGTCTTTGTGTAAATAAGGATTTTCATACATTTCATCTGTAAGATTGGGACTGTCTGTAGCCATTCCGTTTACAAAACTTACTATTTTTTTGTCTTTCTCAAGGATGTAAAAATAATTAGGATAGACTGATAATCTCCCTTTCAGTGCTTCTTCCGTCGCGGCTTCATTTACAGGGAAACAGGCTGCTTCTATAGAAGCTATTTCTTTTAAATCTTCTATTTTTCCTTTTCTTATTTTTATACTCATTTTTAATCACTCCTCCATAACATATGCTCACATAATATATATTAGATAGAATATTAATTTTTATTTTGCATTTATGGCTTTGTTAAAAAAATACTAATTTATTTTACAACCATTTTTTGAAAAAATCAATCACATAATTTTTATTTAAAATAGATTTTTTCATTATTTTAAGGTATAATTACCTATAATATTTATAATGAATAAAACGGAAAAGAGGTCATTATGAGAAAAACCGGAGAAATACTGGAAGAATATTTGAGAAAAAAAATGTCTCAAGTAGATTTGGCAAAAATAATAGAGGTATCGCCCCAATACATTAATAATATAATAAAAAATTTAAAAAGCCCGTCCGAGAATTTTCTTGAAAAATTTTATAAAATATTTGATGTGAGCGAAAAAGATAAAACTGATATTAAAGAATATGAAGAATTTAGAAAATTACCTAAAAAATTTCAGGAAAAATTGTTGGATTTAAAAAAGTCAGGTGAAAATAATGATGAAAAAGTCGAGGAAATTCAAAAAATATCTTTGCTTGGAAAGTTTGATAGCGACGGTTTTTTCAGATATGATGAAAATAATGAAAGTATATCTTTTATTAAAATAGAAACTAATAATGAGCTTTTTGCAGTAAAGACCGAATATATAAATTATATTCCCGTTTTTTACATAAATGATACTTTGATTTTTGAGAAAAAAAATATTATAAAAAATAGCGAGTTGCATGGAAAAATATGTTTGATAGAATATAAGGATAAAATCGAAATAAGAAAAGTGGAATATATTGACGAAATAATTATATTAAAATCTCTCGAAAATACTGAAAATATGATTTTACTGACAAAAGAAAAAAGTTCCCAGTTGAAAGTAATGGGAGTGTTGAAAGCATATTTGAGGATATATTAAAACTATATCGAAATTATTCTGAATAATTTCAATAATAAAAAATGAATAATGGGGTTGTCTTATAAAGTAAATAAAATTACCAAATCGTAAATTCTATATATTTTACTATATTTATAAAATCAATAAAAATAATATCTGTTGA
>CALIJH010000163.1 GCA_938017765.1 uncultured Leptotrichia sp. | reverse complement strand
CCACGTGGTCGCAATGAAAATGAGTTATTAAAATAAAAATATTTTTACTTTCCGTCATTTCCTTTAAATTCCAAATTTTCCCAAATACACTTTCTCCACAGTCAATAAGATAAAAATCTTCGTTATATGTAAAAAAAGCACTGGTATTACCGAAAAGCGGATTAAAAGCCGAACCTATTCCTAAAAAATTCAATTTTTTCACTGTCATTCACTTCCTATTCTTTTATTCCCGAGCTTATAAAGCTGTTGATAAATTTTTTCTGTAAAATAAAGAATATTACTATCAACGGAATTATAATTATAAAAGTAGCGGCACTGACATTTGCCCATTGCATTGTCGCTTCCTTAGATTTTGCAAATAATGCCAGTCCCACTGTCAAAGTCCTGTTCTGAGTAGAATTTGTAACAATCAGCGGCCACAGATAGTTATTCCAGTGATAACTTATGGAAACCACTCCAAATGACAGATACGCAGGTTTTGCACAAGGCATATATATTTTCCATATTATTTGCCATGTATTTGCTCCGTCTATTCTGGCAGCTTCCGATAGGGATTTGGGAATAGTTTTAAAATGCTGCCTCAATAAAAATATTCCAAAAGCTGTTCCTAAAAACGGTATCATAATCCCCAATTTTGTGTTAATCAAGTTCAAATCTTTCAAAGTCATAAAATTAGGTGTTATTAAAACGTCATTCGGTATAATTATCTGCATAAATATTATAATAAATACATATTTTGCCCATTTCAGATCCATTACGGCAAGGGCATACGCTGCCATAGTCGAAGTAAATATCTGTATTATAAAAGTAACTGTAACTATTATCAGTGTATTTATATAATATGTCCTGAAAGGAACCGCATTCCATACATATATTATATTTTTCAATGTAAATCCTGTTTTCGGAAACAGTGACATACTGAAAGACGGCTCCGTAAAAGCAGTTCCTATCATCCATATTAAGGGAATTAACCAGATAAAAGCTATAACAAGAGCTATTGTTGTAATTATCGAATCCGTCCCTTTTTTTATTATATTCATTTTTTACCTTCCTATTCTCAATTTTTCCTGTGTTATTGGATATATCAGTTATAATATGCTTCCCTGTCCTGTTTGAAAAATCTCGGCAATGAAACAAAAAGAAGCAGAAACAGCATTATTACTGTCAGTGCCGAAGATTTACCGTAATTGAAATTAGTAAATCCCTGCTGATAAATATAATATAACAGCAATGTACTCGCATTATTCGGAGCCCCTTCTGTCATTATAACTATATGGTCGACTAATTTAAAACAGTTTGTCAATGCCACTGTCGATACAAATATCATAGTCGGTTTCAGCAAAGGCAATGTAATATTTTTCAGCATTACCCAGAAACCTGCACCGTCTATTCTTGCTGATTCAAACAAATCTTCGGATATCCCCTGTAATCCCGCAAGGAAAAAAATCATTAAATAACCCGACTCTTTCCATACATACATTATAGCCATAAAAGGCAGGACAGTATTTTTATTTGACAACACGTTGAGAGGTTTCAGTCCCAAATGTGTCAGCCATTGGTCGAGTAGTCCGTTTTTTCCCATATATATAAACATCCATATACTCGCCACAGCAATCATCGGCATAACTACAGGATAAAAGTATACCGTTCTCAACATTCCTACGGCTCTACTTTTACGGTTCACTAAAAAAGCCAGAGCCAATCCTAAAATCATAGACGGTATAACTGTTATAACCGAAAAAAATATTGTATTATACATTACTTTCCAAAAAAGCTCACTTTTAAATAAACTTATATAATTACCGAATCCAATCCATTTTGGATTTTTCATTCCTAAGTTATATTTTGTAAAACTCAGATAAAAACTTTTGAATACAGGTAAAACTGTAAAACTAATCATAAATATTAACGACGGTAACAGTAAAAGAAAACCCGTTATATTTTCTTTCCATTTTCTATTCAGTTTTATGTTCATTCTGTCTCCTTATAAAAAATGCTAATTAAAGTCCTTTAATACTTCCGTTGATTCTTTTTGCGCATTATCCAAAGCATCTTTAGCCGTTTTTTCTCCTGTTATTGCAGACTGAATATTGTCATTCAGTATTCTCCATATTTCTGCCGCATTGTATGTTGTCAGTTCAGGTTTCGCAAATTTCAATTGTTCATATGCAACTTTTGCCTGAGGTCTTTCGGCATAATATTTTTTCATTATATCAGTCTCAAAGGCACTTTTTCTTGTTGCCACATACCCTGTGTCGACACTCCATTGGGCGACTCTTTCAGGAGTAGTAAGATATTTTATAAATTTCCATGCTGCTTTTTGTTTTTCTTTTGATATTCCCGAAGAAATATAAAAATTTCCTCCCCCTGTAGGTGCTCCTTTTCTTTTGTGGGCAGGCAGAAAAGCCACTCCATAATTAAATTTTGCATTTTTAGCTATATTGGACAAATTTCCTGTTGTGTGATATATCATAGCAACTTCTCCTGCTAAAAATTGAGCGGGTAAATCCGTCCATTGAACAATCCCTTCAGCCATAACTTTATATTTTTTCTGTAAATCTATCCAGAACTGTAATGCTTCAACATTTTCAGGAGTATTGAAAAATACCTGTTTCCCGTCATCACTCATCAGATTTTTACCGTCTGTACTATTTTGCAAAGTAAAGCCTGTAAATGCCCATTGAGCCGATCCTGAATTTAAAGCTATTCCTACTCCTTTTCTTTTGTCATTGCTCACTTTCTGTGCTATTTCGACCAATTCCTCCCATGTTTCAGGGGCTTTTTCAGGGTCAAGTCCTGCTTCCTTGAATGCATCCTTATTATAAAATAAAACCATTGTACTTCTTTGGAACGGAATTGAATATATTTTACCGTTGACATAAGAATCTTCCATAAAGCTTTCTAAAAAATCGTTAATATATTTTTTTCCTTCTTCACCGTCTTCTGCTATCAGTTCATCTAATGGCATAGCCATTTCACTTGATGCCATTGTAAATCTTTGAGTTGCCAGACTTACAAATAAATCAGGAGGATTTCCGCCCTGAGCGGCTGTCTGGATTTTTGTTACCGTATCATCATAATTTCCAGTATAGACAGCTTCGACTTCTATATCAGGATTTTCCGCATTAAAATCCTTTGTCAGCTGTTCGACAATTTTGGCGACAGGTCCACCCACATTGACAGGATAATAAAACACCAGTTTTATTTTTCCGTCTTTTTTACTTTCTTTGTTTCCGCCACAACCTGAAATTACTAAAATTAGACTTAAAAATAATAAAATCAAAAATTTTCTTTTCATTTACATCTTCTCCTTTTCTAAAATATAATTATTCTAAAATATAATTAAAAAAATACGCTTAATACTAAACCTCTTTCAAAAATCAAAGATAAAATTTTATAATATTTATACTGAACTCTGTAATAGACGCTTTAATTTATCTCTGTTATCTAAATTGGAAATGATATAATATTTCTTTTAAAATAACATTTCAAAAAATTTAGATAATCTATATGTCATATTTTTTATAGACTTAGTTATTATAAATTTAATATATTGTCCTATCTTATCTATATTTATTTGTATATTTTTATTTGCGTTTTTTTACACTTTCCCTTTCAATGATTTCTCCCGGAATTTCTTCGGAACTTTCCTTTATTCCATTCATCATATTATTCAGTTTTTCATAAATTCTTTCAGATATTTTCTTATAATTCAAAGCTAAAGTAGTCAAAGCAGGGGAAAAAAATTCGGATATCGGAATATTATCAAGACCTAAAACTGATATTTCTTCGGGAATACTGATTTTCAAATCATTTAAAGCTTTCAGCACTGCAACAGCTTTTTCATCTCCCGATATGAAAAATGCTTCAGGAAATTTTTCTTTTTCATATAATTCTTTTACTAATTTATATATTTCTCTCTGATTATTCATTTTTTCTACAATAGTTAAATTTTCTATAGGTTTATTGTTCTTTTTATATGCTTCTATAATTCCATTTTTTCTTTCCATATTCATAGGTGTCGGATTTGCCGTAATAAAAGTTATTTTTTCGATTTTTTTCTCGAAAAGATATTCAGTAGCTTTAAACACTGAATTAAAATCATCATTGGACACATATACATTTTCGTCAGAATAACTTTTTCCTACAATAATAAAAGGTATCTTTTCTTTTTTTAAAATTTCCACCCTTTTATCATTTTCCTTTTCATAAAATATAATAACTCCGTCAATAAATGTGCTTGATGTGTTCAACAAAGAATTTTTCAAATCTTCGTCATCATAATATTGCTCCATAAATAAAGAAATATTTTTACTTCTATTGTATGAAAAAATTTCGCTGACGAGTATATTTGTCCAGATAGTGGCTGTATGTCCTCTATTTCTTCTAATAGAAACCAGTATATTTTTCATTTTTCTTTTACTCAGATTTTTTGCATATAAATTAGGCTTATATCCCAATTCTCTGATTTTTTCTTTTACAAGTTTTCTTGTCTTCTCATTGACATTTTGGCTTTCATTTATGACTCTCGAAATAGTCTGTGTCGAAACTCCGCATTCTCTTGCCACATCCTTGATAGTTATGTTTTTCATTTATTCTCCTGTTTCTAATCCAATGTTTTCAACAGTGTTACCGATAACAATACTATTTTACCCTAAAAATCTTTTTTGTCAATAGTCAAATCGGATTTTATTTTCCCTGATATCTTACCAATATCTTATTCTTGATTATAATATCTTATTCTTAATTATCCTATTATTAAAACTATTTTTTATTCCCAACATATTTTTAAGGCATAGATATGATATTCGACAAATGTTTGACAAATGGAACATAATGTATTATTATTTATCTGTTATTATTTTTAATTATTTTCCATAATATGTAAATCTGTAATATGCAAAATAATATATAAAACTGTAATGTATAAAAATTTATACTGTAATACTGTAAATTCTTATATTATAAATATCAAATACATCAAAATAATTTTATAAAATCATTACTGTAACATACAAACAGACAAAATAATTTTAACGGAGGTTTTTATGAGAAGTTTATCAGGCATCCAACCA
>CALIJH010000162.1 GCA_938017765.1 uncultured Leptotrichia sp. | reverse complement strand
AGAAATATTCCCCTTCAGATTCATACAAGAACTGCATCTGATTTCTGTCAAGAATAATATCATCCATAAGTTCCGTAGCTAAAACGGTAATTTCCTGTATTTTACCTGAAATCAGTTCTTTTGTCTTGAACTTTACTTCTGCCGCTCTCTGTCTTTTACCTGATGTCGACTGATGTCTTTCAGCTTTTAATATTAAATATGGTATATTATCCTTTCTGTATGTACTCCCTTGTCTTAATTCTGCTGCTGGTTTCATTTTATAATTTCCTCCTAAATTTTCTTGATTTTGTCTTAATTTTATTTATTTGTATCAATCGAATATGTTACTGTTACGACTGACCTCAATTTTTTAAACATCTGATTTTCTACAGGTTCATTTATACGTTTAGTATCTTCCTTGTCTTCCAGAATTTCAAACTGCCCCTGTACCATATTTTTCAAATCTCCAACCCTGTTGTTATTTACTTTCAGCATTTCAAATGCTCTCATTTCAGCATTTTTTGAAGCCTCTATCAATAAATCCTTTTTATATTTTTCAATTCCTGTTATATAAAACTCGGGTTTTATTACTTCAAGGTTATTATAAGTTAAAGGCAATTCAGCTAATTTCTCATAAATTTCATCTATTTTGTCCACATCTTTAGTGTTTATTGAAATAATCTGGGTAATCTCATAATCTGATATTTTATTGGTTTCTCCAACATATGACGGTTTTATTTTTAAATTCCCGATATCATAATTTTCTTTTTGAATTTGCTGTGTTTCTAAAAGTTCCGTTACAGCCTTTTCTTTTTCATCTATACTTTTCTTAGCCTCTTCCACATCCTTATTTTTAGAAGTTAAAATAATATTTATCACAGCTCTGTCAGCTTTTATACGTTTTTCGGCTACTCCTTTTACCGTTATTTTATTTTCGCTTTTATTTACTTTGTCCAGTGCATTGGAAATCAAGGCTCCTGAAACTATAAGACCAAATGTAAGTATTGTAGATATTATTATAAATTGCACTTTTTTCATACTAATCACGTACTTTCCTGTTTCCTATTTTTAACAACTTTTTTAATGTTTCTTTTGAATTATAATTTATTTTGTTAAAAAAGTCAATTATATTTGTTATTTTAGATTTTCTCATCTACTTCTGTTAATGTATCTTTAGCGGCATTTTTTATATTTAACGTAAGATTTATAAGTCCTGCTTCTTCCAGTATACTGTTCGCCCATTTTTTTGCATTTTTTTTATCTTTCATGTCATTGAGATACATTAACATAAGATTATACATAGCTTCAGCATCTTTCTGTTCGGCAGAAAGCAAATAAAATTTTTCCGCTTTTTTAAATTCTTTTTTTTCATCATAGTCCAGAGCTATGTAAAATTGGGCTCTCGGATTTCCTTTTTCAGCAGATATGTTGTACCATTTATTTGCCTCATCTTTATGCTTTTCCGCATAGGCTATCACTCCGAGTCTGAAATCTGCTCCTTTAATTCCTTTTTTGTAAGCTTCATTCAAAATTTCTTTCCCTTTTTCCTTATCCCCTATCCCGTAGTAATAAAAAAGCCCTAAATCAACATAAGCTCCGTTATAAATATTTGCAGCTTCTATATATCTGTTTTCAGCATCTTTATATCTTGATTCATCCTGATATTTTTCTCCGTCCACAGCCAAACGGAAATATTGCTGTTCTTGTTCATTCCCGAACATATGGTCAATATTCTCTTTCATATCCCAACTTATTTTTTCAATTCCTTTTGTTTCAAACAGTTCTTTTCTCCACTTTATCATCTGATCTCTGTTTCCCTTAAAAAAATTGATATAAATAAGTTTATATATAGCTGCACTATCTTTCTGTTCAGCTGCTTTCTTATACCATTTTTCGGCTTCGTTTATATTTTTTTCTTCTTCCAGTATCAATGCCAGATAATATTGGGATTCCACATCTTCCCCTTCGGCACCTTTTATAAACCATTTTTTTGCATTCTTCATATCTTTTTTCGCATATTTTATATTTCCCAATGTTCTTGCAGCAAGGACAATTTTATATTTATTATAGGCCTCCTCAAGTTTTTTTAATCCTTTCTCACTGTCTATATTCTGATAATACATCATTGCCCATTCATAATATGCAAAATTATCATACCTTGCAGCCCTTTTATAAAATTTTTCAGCATTTTTAAAATCTCCGTCTCTTTCATATTCAAAGGCTAAATTAATCATTTTGGTATAATTTTCCTGTTTTTTTTCTTCTGTCATAAAAAAACGGGCACATTGGACAGTCATTAGAAACATAGCCATAATAATAAGCACTCTTCTTATATTTCTTGCCCAATATTTATTTTTCGAGCTTTTTTTCATATTTTATCTCCCCCTGTATTTATATTTTTTTATTATTCTTATTGATATTTAATTAAATTTATTGTATACTAAACGTCAATAATATTATTTATCAATTTTACATATTGTTAATTTTAGCAGATTTAGAAATATTTTTCTATACTTTAAAACAATATTTTTTGAAAAAATATTTTCAAATAATAAATAATTAAAAATAATGAAAGGAAAAAAATGAAAAAAAAATATATTAATAGAATGATACTGCTAATGTTTTTTTGTATTACAGTATACAATCTGGCACACCCGGCTACTCCCGGACTAATTGAACTGAGAAACTGGAAAAAAAGTATTTCGGGAGAATTTCTTGCAGTTATGAGTGTCTCAATGTTTATATCATCACCTTATTTCGGTGCATTAGCTGACAATATCGGAATGAAGAAAATATTTATATTTATGCCTTTCCTATATGGGTGCTCCCAAATATTTTTTGGTTTTGTAGACTTTCTGCCCGTTGTCTTTATTGCGAGAATTATCGCCGGAATTGCTTCCGGAGGAACATTTGCAGTAGCTTTCGGATATGTCAGCCAGCTATCTACTAAAGAAACAAAAAGCAAAAATATAGCAAAAGTCAGCTCAGCAGCAGTTATTGGAGGAGCAATAGGACAAAAAATCGGAGGAATGGTTGCAAAATTTGACACACGATACCCCTTTGGATTACAGTTTATATGTGGTTGTTTAGTATCCGTTTTAATATTTATTATTTTAAAGGAAATAGTATCGGAAAAGAAAAATGAGATAAAAGAAAAGAAAAATCTGAACCCTTTTGCTACATTCAGATATATAGGAGAACTGGACGGATATTCCAAATTTTTCTGTTTTATAATTTTTTTGTCAAATGTGGGAATATACTCATATGCCAGTGCTTTGAATTATTTTTTTAAATTCTATGTCAAAGTAAATTCAGACACTATCGGCACTTTTGTTATGTTTTCATCACTTGCCGCATTTATAGGTACAAGCCTAATTTTAGTAAAGCTGATAGCTAAATACAAGGAAAAATCAATCCATAAGATAATGATATTTATAGGAATTATACTTATGTCCATTATATTATACAAACTGAAAGCAGGAACGGTTTCCTATATTCTGATGACGATATACACAATGACCTATGAAGTAGTGAGGTCTCTCGGAAACAGTATCATAGCCCAAAGATATATGAAAGAGCAGGGGAAAATACTCGGTATAGCTTCTGCCGTAGGATTTTTAGGAAATGCTGCCGGTTCTTTATCGTCAGGCTATTTACTTGCAGCCAATTCTTATTTACCGTTTATTGTAAATATTATAATAATGACTGTCGTATTTATATTATTATTACTCAATAAATCAGTTATTACAACAAAACAGTCTGAAGAATAGAAATTTTAATCAAAAAAATATTTATAACTTATTTATCATTAATATATATTGTCATTGGTTTTTTATCATTTTCAAGAACTGCTTTTATTATATATGGAGTGTTTTTCCCTTTTAACTTAATTACATCTCCATTTAATGTTATTTTTTCTTTATCTTCTATATTCTTTTTCTTTTCAAAGCCTGAAAAAGTCATAGAAATTTCCTCATATTCTTCTTCATTTTTGAAATTTTTTAGAACATAAGATTTTTTAAAGTTTCTATTTCGGCTATCTATTTGAACAAGTTTCAAACTTTTATCTTTTAATGAGTTCAAGTATCTCTGCCATACAGCTTTTTCAATTTCTATTACAATAGGGTATTTCTTTTCGTACATTTCATCTAAAAGATTTCCATTCGTTTCACTATATGTATTATATTTT
>CALIJH010000161.1 GCA_938017765.1 uncultured Leptotrichia sp. | reverse complement strand
AAATATAAAGAGAATATTCAGAAAAGATTTTGATGATATTGAAATACAGTATTCAGCAAAAAAGGAAGCTGCTGACTTTCAGACAAATTTTGCCCTTATAAATGCAAAAATAATAGGAAAAAATCCGAGAGAAATCGCAATGGAAATAATAAATAAATTTGAAAATAATGATATTATTGATAAATTTGAAATTGCAAATCCCGGATTTTTAAATATATATATAAAAAATTCTGAAATAATTAATGAAGTAAAAAAAATAGGAATGGAAAAATATAATTTTCCGATTGATACTTCAAAGAAAATACTGATTGATTATTCTTCTCCCAACATTGGTAAGAGAATGCATATCGGTCATTTAAGAAGTACAGTAATCGGAGATTCTTTAAAACGTATATTTGAATATGTAGGTTTTAAAGTGTCAGGAGATAATCATCTGGGAGATTGGGGAAGCCGTTTTGGGAAGCTTATTGTAGGCTATAACAAATGGATTGATAAGAAAGAATATGAGAAAAATCCCATAGGAGAGCTTGAAAGAATATATGTAAAATTTTCTGAAGAAGCACAGTTTGATCCTGAATTGGAAGTAGTTGCAAAAGAAGAATGGGTTAAACTGCTTTTAGGAGATAAAGAAAATGTAAAATTATGGAAAAATTTTATAGAGTATTCTCTTAGAGAACACGAAAAGATATACAAAAAATTAGATGTAAAATTTGATATGTATAATGGTGAAGCGTTCTATAATAAAATGATACCTGAAATACTTGAAATACTCAAGGAAAAGAAAATAGTTACTGACGATAACGGAGTATTGACAGTGTATTTTGATGAAAACGAAAAAATTTCTCCCTGCATAGTCAGAAAAAAAGACGGAAATCATCATTTATATTCAACTACAGATTTAGCGACATTGAAATATAGAAAAGATATTCTGGACATTGACTGTGCCGTATATGTTATGGTAGAAAAACAGATAGAACATTTTAAACAGGTATTCAGAATTGCTGAAATGATAGGAAAACCTTATGATTATCAAAAAGTTCATGTGTGGTTCGGAACTATGAGGTTTGAGGATGACATAATAACTGAAAAGGGAAAAACTGTCGGACTTATAAATATACTGGAACAGGCTGTAGAGGAAACTAAAAAAATTATTGATATAAAAAATACTGAATTAACTGAAAAAGAAAAAGATGAAATAGCAGAAATAGTCGGGATTGGTGCAGTTAAATATTTTGATTTGAGTCAGAACCGTATGACTTCGATATCTTTTTCATGGGACAAAGTGCTGAATTTTGAAGGAAATACCTCCCCTTATTTGCAGTATACTTATGTAAGAATAATGTCCGTATTCAGAAAATTGAAAGAAAATAATGCTGATTATGATAAAAATTACAGACTGATTTCCGAAGAACTTAATGAAGGAGAAAAAGCTCTTGCAGGTATATTACTGAAATTTCCTTATGCTGTTATGAAAGCCTGTGAAGGTTATAAACCTAATTTGATTGCTGATTATCTGTTTGAAACGGCAAAAATATTTAATAATTTTTATGCTTCGGAATCAATAGTCAGAGAACAGGATAAGAAAAAATTTAATACAAAACTGTTACTTGCTGAAAAAACGGCATATATAATAAAAGAGGGGCTTTCGCTTTTAGGAATAAAAGTGGTTGAAAGAATGTAAAAACAGTGTAAAAAGAAATTATAAATTAATATATATTTTTTATTCAAAATGAAAAAAATACGGATAAAAAAGGTGATATAATATGAAAATTGCAAATTTTGGAGTGGAAGAATGGTTGAATGTTTGGGAAAATGATGCTGTTTATGATATTGCAGGAAGTTCGATAGCTTCGTTTACCTTGGAGGAAATTATCAAAATTGGAAATAAAACGGAAAAAGAGTTTTTTTCGGAATTAATGACAAAAAAGATGAATTATGGATGGATAGAGGGTTCTCCTGAATTTAAAAAGCAGGTTAGCCTGTTATATAAGAATGTACTTCCTGAACAGATTTTACAAACAAATGGAGCTACAGGAGGAAATTTTTTGGCTCTATATTCGCTGATTGAACCTGAAGACCATGTAATTTCATTATATCCGACCTATCAGCAATTATATGATATACCCCGTTCTTTTGGGGCAAAAGTGGATTTGTGGCATATTAAGGAAGAAAATGGTTGGCTGCCTGATTTAGAAGATTTGAAAAGACTTATAAAGCCGAATACAAAAATGATATGTATCAACAATGCAAATAATCCTACGGGTACTTTAATGGAAGAAGATTATTTGAGAAAATTAGTTGAAATTGCTCGAAGCTGTGGAGCATATATTCTTTCCGACGAAGTTTATAAATCACTGGAAGCAGATATCGAAATACCTTCAATTGTTGATTTATATGATAAAGGAATTTCCGTAAACAGTATTTCAAAAACATATTCCGTTCCCGGAATACGGATAGGCTGGGTTGCTGCAAATGATGAATTGACAAATATTTTTAGAAAGTATCGTGATTATACGATGATTTGTGCGGGAGTATTTGACGATTATTTGGCGACATATATTTTGGAAAATAAAGAAGCTGTTTTGGAAAGAAATAAAAAGATAGTAACGGAAAATTTGAATATTGTAAAAAAATGGGTACAAAATGAACCGAGAGTATCACTAATTTTTCCTAAATATGTGTCTACTTCTTTTATTAAATTGGATATTCCTATAGATACAGAAGAATTTTGTATAAGTTTATTGAAAAATAAAGGCGTTCTTTTAGTTCCCGGAAATCGTTTTGATATGCCGGGATACGCAAGATTAGGTTACTGCACACATAGGGAGATACTGGAAAAGGGACTTGAAAAGCTTTCAGAATTTTTGAGGGAATTTGAATAAATTTAAAGAGGTGAGCGGCCCGAGATGAAACCCAAAACCGCACGCAAGTTGTATGAAATATTAGGCA
>CALIJH010000160.1 GCA_938017765.1 uncultured Leptotrichia sp. | reverse complement strand
TAAATATTATTTTTTATATTATTTCAGTAATTTTAAAATTCTAATTCTTTTTATTTACAGGAGTTATATCCGTTTTCCATATATTGTCTATTTTTGTGTAAAATTTATTTTTAGATGTGATAAAATAAATTTGTCTGTTTGCCATATATTGCCTGTTTTGATCAATTTATAGATGATTGCTTCTGTTATATAATTTTTAATCTGTTCGTTAAATGATGTTTTTACAAGTTTTCTGATCTGCTTTGTATTCTATTTCATTTTCTATTCAGAAATACGCGCTGACGGTATTTTTGTAATTTCAACAGCAGCAATACAGAGAGAAAGCATAGAAAATAGTAGAAGTAACAATTTTCTCATATCAAATCAGCTCCTTGATAATTTTATTGTATCTCATCATATAGATTCCAAAAAAATAAATAAAAAAAACTGTAAAAAATAAAAACAAGAAATAAAAAATAATATTTTTAATAAATAAAATTTTGAAAAATAGTATAAATATTATTTTTTAATTCTCATTTTTTATTTACAGTTCTTATTTCTTATTTGGCAACCATATTAGTCTGCCAGTTATTTCCTACTTTTACAAATCTGTAGACATCAGTAGTATACTGATATCTTTTTGCATTTGATAAAATATCATCAATAGATTCATTTATCGCTTCAGCAAGAATACCCAAATATTTTTCAGCTTCTTTGTCGGAAAGATTTCTTGATGAAAGGCCCTCTATAGATATTCCTGCCTTTCTTCTGAATTTCTCTTCGATTTTATTGCTGTAGTCTCCATTTCCAATATCAGGAAATTTCGCTCTTAGAGTAACATCAGCTTCATAATCGGATATATAATGGACTTTTGCCACATCGATGTCCATATAATTCATAATACGTTTTACCATTATTGCAACCATATAGGCTTGAGCAGCGTCCAGCTGATTATTGTTTAATGTAGTTGCAATTGCCTGTTCGATCTGAGTTTCAAAACTTTTTTTAAATGAAGATTTTACTTCCCTTTCAATTTCTGCCGTGTTCTGTCTCATTTCCTGATTTGAAATATGTGCCGATGATGCTTTTGTACTTTCAGCGGCGGTAGTAGAAACACCATACATAATAATTTTTTCATACTTAAATCATCTCCTTAATTGATTTTTTATAGTTTATCAGATAAACATTAAAGAAAAATGAGAAAAATAAACTGTAAAAATATGTTATAATTATAATATATTATAACTGAATTATAAAGAAAATAAATTATAGAAGAATAAATAAAAAACAAACAAAAAAATAAATAATTTGTTAATAAATTAGGTTATCAAAATTCAAAAAATCAGATTTTACAAGTTCTCATTTTCTTTTAATGTTTATAATGTAAAATAAATTATATAAAAGATAGAAAAGAGGTATATATTATGAAAAGAAAATTGTTTTTAGTATTAATTTTAGGAATAGCGGTATTATCGTGCGGACAAAAACAGGGTGAAGCAAATGAATTAAATAATACGGTAAGCCAGCAAACTACCCAGCAAGGACAAAACTTTCAGAATAATAATATACAGGGCCAGCAGTCCAATACCCAGAGTCAGCAGCAGGTTTCTACAAGCAGCAGATTCGGTAATGCCACAGTAGGATTTATAGATCAGCCTAACGGCTGGAGTTATTTTAAAGATCCTCAAGCTACACCTACTGCTATGCAGCTCTCAAAAAACGGCGTGGATATAATAACATTGGACCAAAATCCTGCGGGCGGGAACAACGCCAAAGAGGCGATAAGCAATATGTATAACGGGCTTGTAAAAGTAGGTTTTATAACAAATAATAATGCGGAACTATTGAACGGAAAAGTAAACGGATACGATGCTCTTATGCTTAAAGCTATAGCTCCTGACGGTAAAGTACTGATGATGATGTTTGTAGATTATAATGGAAAAGTATATTATGTAGCAGTAGAGGGAGCCTCTGAAGAGGTTATGAACACATTGGATATCGTTGATAAAAGCTGGAATCCCGAAAAATAGATATATTTGAGGAGAAAATTATGAAAAAATATATTATTATGTTGTTATTGGGAATATTGTCCGTATCATGTGGAAATAAAGGAAATAATCAGAAAAAAATTGAAGAGAATAATAACATCGATATAACTGCAAATAGTAATCAAAATCAGAATATACAAAATACTCAGGAAGGATGGCATAAATTTGAATTGAACGATACTCCTCAAACTTCAGAAAATTCTGGACAGAAAATTTTTGGAAATGCTAAAATAGGATATATTACTCTTCCCGCCGGCTGGAATGTAGTCGGCGGAGAGGGGAGCAATATTGAGGACGGTACTTCGGGAAATAATGGAAAAATTTTTGCAGAAGCATATTTTCAGGAAGAAGAAGGTAACACTAATTATATAACATTAAGCTCATATTCCACAGATAATTATCCTAATGCCTATTCAATGGCAAAACAGCTATATACTTCACTAAAACAGATGTCTGATGAAAATGAGGGAGTGATTACCGAAACAACTATAAATGGTTATCGTGCCTATCAGGTAGTTGTAAAAAAAGATTATATTTCAAATAATGCTATGGTAATACATTATCTTGATTTTCGAGGAAGAATTTATTCTATCAGTATAGACGGAAGAAAAGATAATATAAAAAGTCTTATAGAAATGGTAAATAAATCGTGGACACCTGAAAGATCTCAAATATAATAAAAACAATCTCTTTTATTTTTAAAATTAAGGAATAAAAAGGGAAAAAATAAAAAATATGAAAAAAGGCTCTTTGTCAAGAGTGGGGGTGGAAAAAGTTCGATAATCTTAAGAGATTCTAAGCTGAATAA
>CALIJH010000159.1 GCA_938017765.1 uncultured Leptotrichia sp. | reverse complement strand
AATATATATTTATATGATATTTTATATATTATTTAATTTATATATAATTATTATAGCCTAAAATAAAAAATATCCATTTATGTCATTTTCTTATCACCTTATAAATAAACATCTCTAAATGAAAAAAAATTTCCGAATAAATTTTCAATTTATTTGGAAATTTTCTATTTTATATTAATTTATAAGCCTTTCAAGTCTATTTATTATAAGGCCCGTTTATTAAATTGACAGTTACGTTTTTAGGATTAGGAACTAATGATTTATAGCTGAAAAATATGCTCCCTTTTATTTCGGAGTATCTTCTGTTAAGTCTAATCTGTTCTACCAATTCATTTCCTCCGTCAGACCAGTCTTTTACTTTATATGCTGCCTGTCCTATATAAAGATCTGTCCCCGTTTTTCGAGCATATTTACTCCACCATTCTACAAGAACACTATAATCAGCTGCTCTGAATCCTCTTGTCCAATATAACTGAGGTGCTACATAATCTATCCAGCCTTTATCCATCCAGTAAAGTATATCTGCATAAAGGTCATCATAATTTTGTACTCCTGCCTGAGTTTGTGAACCTCTCACAGGGTCTGTCGAAGCATTTCTCCACACACCGAAAGGACTTATTCCGAATGATACATTTTTATTTTCTTTCTTTATTTCCCTATGAAGCTTTTCTATAAGTTTATTTATATTGTTTCTTCGCCAGTCGCCTATACTTGAAAATCTTCCTCCGTATTTTTTATATTGGGCACTATCGGGATATTCCTGACCTTTCACTTTATAAGGATAAAAATAATCATCCATATGAACACCGTCTATATCATATTTTTTAACTACTTCTACTATACTGTCAACGACATAATCGTTTACTTCGGGTATTCCGGGATTAAGATACAGTTTCCCGCCGTACATTACTGTCCATTCAGGCCTTTTATTTCCTATATTATCACGGGAAAGTTTTTCTCTCCCTCCACCCATTGTCAATCTGTAAGGATTGAACCACGCATGAAATTCTATATTCCTTTTATGTGCTTCTTCTACCATGAATTTCAATGGGTCATAACCGGGATTGGCTCCCTGAACTCCTGTCAGATATTCAGACCATGGTGCATATTTCGAGGGATAGAAAGCGTCCCCTACAGGTTTTATCTGCACAAATACAGCATTCATATTCCATTTTTTTACATTTTCAAGCACTGAAATAAACTCACTTTTTTGTTCCTCAATACTGAGTCCTTTTTTTGAAGGCCAGTCGATATTTATTACACTGGCAACCCACACACCTCTTAATTCTTTTTTCTCTTTTTTTACCGTTATCTTTCTTGATTTATTATTTTCCGTCTTATTTTTACTGTTATTTTTAGTATAATTGTCACTATTATAGTCATCATTACCATAGCTGTCTATTATTTTCAGTATTTCCTCATCATTTTCAAAATCATCTGAATTATATGAGCTGTTATTATCTCCATATAAATTTCCCACTGTTAAAATGAGAATTACAAATAATGATACTATTTTTGATGTCAACTTCACTTTTTCACTCCTATCTCTGAATATCTTCAAAATTTTATTTATAAATTTGATTATAAAGTTTGATTTTTATAATTCCTGCTTTCTCTTTTTTATTCCCTTTTTTTATTTACTTTTTCTTTTTTCAGTTATCTTTCCTATCCATAATCTCAAAATCCATTAAAATTGGTAAATGGTCAGATAATAATGTTTTTATTACTTTATAGTTTTTTACTTTTATATCTCGGGAACAGAGGATAAAATCCAGTTCCTTTTTCGGAGCCCAACTTGGAAATGTAGGGTCTTTGTGTGAATTTACATTATACAATCCACTTGCTTCCAAGAACAGTTCTATTTCCTCACTTCCCCACAGAACATTGAAATCTCCCGCAACTATAAAGGGTTTTTTACAATCCTGTATCAATTTTCTAAGTTGCACAAGCTGTTTTAATCTCGTCTTTCCTCCCAATGCCAGATGAACGAGGAAAACTATAACAGAACCTGTCTCAATTTCTATTACAAGTTTTTTCATTCCGTCATCAAGATAATGAAATTTTTGAGATTTTGTCTCCATTTTTGACAAAAAAGCATTTCCCTGCTTTCTGACCATAGGCATTTTCATATATTTTGAATTTTCCTGATATTTATGTCTATACACATAATAGTTTTCTGTCATTTTCCCTAAAAGTTCAGCCTGATTTTTTTCTTTAGTTCTGAAAGACCCCAAATCTACTTCCACCAGCCCCACTATGTCAGGGTCATATTTTTTTATAAATTCTCCTATCCTGCCAATATGTTCCAGCGAATGTCCCAGATAGCCTCTTATATGTTTTAAAGGCTGATTTAAATATTTTCCTGTCCCGTATCTTATATTGTATAAAAGAAATTTCATAATTATTACTTCCTAACCAGTCCTACTCCGTCTCCGAAAGGCAATAAGACAAAATTACATTCATTATTCAGCTTTTCTATAAACTGCTGCAATCTTTTTACTATCGTTCTGTACTTTTTCGGAATATCTTTATCTTCTTCCGTTACTAATCCTCGGAACATTATATTATCAATAAATATAATGCCGTTTTCATTTAAAAGTTTATAACACATTTCAAAAAATTTTATATACTGTCCTTTTGATGCGTCGATAAATATAAAATCAAAAGTATTTTTTTTATTATTTTCTATTATTTTATCAAGTTCAGGTATCTTTTCCAGTGCATCTCCTAAAATCAATTTATTTTTCTCAAAAATACCTGTTTTTTTGAAGTTCTCCACTGCTTTAACGTATCTTTCTTCGTCTATTTCAATAGTTGCAAGAAATCCTCCATTACTGTTTGCGAGTTTTCCAAGGAATATTCCTGAATAACCTGTAGCTGTACCTATCTCGAGTATATTCCGTGCCTTTATTCCCTGAGCAGTAAAGAGCATAAATCTTAACACTTCCCTCGTTATTATTGGAACTTTGTTTTCAAGGCTCTCTTTTTCTATTTTGATAATCTTTTCATCTTCTATCTGAAATAGGTGTTGACTGTATTCAGACGATTTATTAAAATTTTCTATCATAGTTTTTAGCATATTCCTTTTATTTTTTTCTTTTTATTATCTTTCTGTTTTCTTTATAGGATTTCACGATTTTTCCACAAATTTATTTTTTCATAACTTCTTCCATAATTTTATAATGCTTCCCCCATTTTAAAAATCGGCAGCATAACCGAAAGCATTATTATCCCTATTATCATTGCAATAAATATTATAGACAGAGGCTCAAAGATTTTGAGAAAAAGCTGTATCTTACTTCTCACTTTTTCGTAATATATTTCATAAAGATTGAAAAAAACATCGGATATCACTCCTGTCTTTTCCCCTATATTTAAAAAAGTAATATATTCCTTATTAAAAAATTTCAGATTATGAAAAGATTTTTTTATATTTTCCCCTTTTTCAATTTTTATTATGACTTTTCTTATTTCATTATTCATTAATCCGCTATTGGAATTTATGCACATTTTCAATGATTGGAGAAATGGAATATCGGCACTTGTAAGAGAATACATATTTCTTGTAAAGTTTAATATGCACATATCTTTATACAGTTTTCCTATTATAAAAGTATTTAAAAATATTTTCTCAAATTTTTCTTTATTTTTCTTTTTTAAATATGTCGCGAACCAAATTAAAAAAATTAATAAAATCAATAAAAACAGACCATATTTATCAAAAACTTCACTTATTCCGATAATAGTCTTAGTCATCACAGGAAGTTGCTGTCCTGTATCCGAATAAATCAGAACAAACTTTGGAACTACAAATTTCAGAAGTATAACTACAATAATTAGAGCTGTAATAATAACTGTCAAAGGATATATGCTCAGACTCATTATATCTTTTTTGATTTTATTTCTAAATTCATATTTTTCATATAAATTTTTAAAAACCGTTTCCAGATTTCCCGTTTGTTCTCCTATTTTTATTAATTCTAAAAATTCCCTATCCTTTTCTATTTTCTCAAAAGCCTTATTTAATGGGGTTCCTTTTTCTATAAGTTTTTTCGTCTGTCTTATTTTCTCTCTAAAAATCCCCTCATAATTTATAGAAACTATTTCAAGACAATCTACTAAATTTATCTTTCCTTTTAATAAATAATGAACATTTTTCGTAAATGAAAGCATTTCCCTGTCTTTTATTTTATATTTTCCTACTTTATATTTTGTTTCATATTTTCCATTATATAATCTGCTTTTATTAAAAAATTTATTGTTACTCAAAAAATCGGTCATACTAATCCCCCCTTTTTGATTTCTATACCGTTTTTCTTTTATTATTTTGAGATTTATACATTATTTTCATTGTTTTCATTATTGTTTTGATTATTGTTTTCAGTTTTTTCATCTGTTTTTCTATCCGTCTTTTCTTTTGCTTCTTCTTCGGAGATATTACTGCTAAAATAACCATTTTTTGATTTATCAGGATTTATATATCTTGAACCTGAAAACATTATTTTCGAGAATACACTTTTCATATGATTAGTTCCACTGTATACAAACGTTTTTTCAAAAGAATCCACTCTTGTCAGCTCAAGTAATGAAAACAGTCTTAAAATAAATCCAATGACAAAAGCAAATCTTATTGTATAAAATTCTTCTCCAAAAATATAAATAACTCCGTTATTTATAAATTTCCCTATAAGACCTCCAAACAGTCCCGCCAGTATTGCCGCTATTCCTGAAACTAAGGCGTAAGCTCCTACATAAGCATCGGCAGGCTCTCCCGAAACCTCCATCATCAAATTCAACAAACTCAATGTTATCGCTGTAAAACCTATTGCGTCAATAACTGCGGCTGCAAAAAGCATGGACATTTTATTGCCCTCTGTCATTGAAAAATACGTAAGAACATAATATGTTGTAAAGAATATCCCCATTCTCAACATCGTTTTATTCCCGTATTTATCAGATAATTTTCCGTATATTATGTAAAGCACACTTGACAATATTGCTGTTAAAACTCCCATTTGTGAAATAAACATAGTATTTACACCGAGTATTTTTATTCTGTAATATTCTGTTAAAGGTTTTAAAAATTCCCACGTAAACAGCCATACAGAAGCAAATTTCAGATAAACGACAAAATTCTTATTTTTCAGTGCAGTTTTTATACTGACATTTTTTATCTCTTTCCCTAAATCAGGCACATAATGAAGACACATAAATAATACCGATCCTATTGCTGACAAGGACATTGAAGATGTCAGTATCAGCATTGAGCTTTTCTTATCGGGCAGAGATAAGATATATCCGTAAAACAGTATATATACTACTGTAGACAATGATGAAAACAGATTACGTTTCCCGAAATAATTTCCTCTCTCATTTTTATTTATAATCTGAACCATTGTAGCCGTCCATACATTATTTACAAAAGGAGAAAACAGAGCATAAATAAGCATTACCATAAAATATACACCCTGTTTTCTTATATCAAAAAGAATCGCAAAAGGCAACATACATATGACAAGCCTTGAAATAGCCGCCGATATTACTAACGTTCTTTTCCTACTCCCAAGTAAGCTGTTTAATCTTTTGGTAAATATCTGCAACAAATATCCTGCTGTAGGCAGTGATGAAACTATTGATATAAAGAAAGAACTCATATTAAAGTATATTGCCAAACTTAACAGCACAAAACTCTGCATTCCAACTGAAAAACCATTAAAAAACATAACTT
This sequence comes from uncultured Leptotrichia sp., assembly GCA_938017765.1. Lineage (GTDB taxonomy): Bacteria > Fusobacteriota > Fusobacteriia > Fusobacteriales > Leptotrichiaceae > Pseudoleptotrichia. Next base: position 8,479 of record CALIJH010000159.1, on the reverse strand, counting down.
CAAGTATTGCATATTTTCTGGTATTCTTTATTGAATGTTCTATATCCACATTTACTCCTTATTTCTCAAAGTTGTCTGATTTTAAATTGTGTAATTTTATTTATTTTCCAAAGCAATCTTTCCTAAAGCTATCGAACCTGTAAATCCCGCTTCATCTCCAAGACCGGGATATACGATATATTCATCAATTTTTTCTAAAATTTCTCTTTTATAGACATAGTCATTTAAAAATTCCTGAACATATTTTCTTATAAGAGGAAATAATTGTTGCTGTTTCATTACTCCGCCACCTATAATTATTTTCTGAGGTGATAAAATCAATATATAATTCACTAAAGCCTGAGCAAGATAGTAAGCTTCCATTTCCCATACTCTGTCATCATTTGCCATTTCCTGACCTTTTTTCCCCCATCTGTCTTCAATAGCAGGCCCTGCTGCCATTCCTTCAAGACAGTCTTTATGGAAGGGACATCTTCCTTGAAATTTATCATCAGGATGTTTTTTCAAAAATATATGCCCCATTTCAGGATGAGTCAGACCCTGTAACATTGTACCGTTTACTACTGCACCCGCTCCTATCCCTGTACCTACTGTTATATAAATAATATTTTTCAATCCTTTTCCTGCTCCCCACCATGCTTCAGCAAGAGCTGCCCCGTTTACATCGGTATCAAATTCCATGGGAACATTGAAATGTTTTTTCAGTTCTCCTATTATGTTATAATCACTCCAGTATGGTTTTGGTGTTTTTGTAATATATCCATATGTTTCAGAGCTTTTTACAGGGTCTATCGGACCAAAACTGCCCACTCCCATTACATCAAATTTTTTGTCCTTAAAGTATTCTATTACTTTTGACATAGTTTCTTCAGGAGTTGTAGTAGGAATATTTATCTTATCAATAATTTCTCCCTTTTCATTCCCTAAGCCACAGATGAATTTCGTTCCCCCTGCTTCTACTGCTGCAATTACTGCCATTCTTCTCTCACATCCTTATAATAATTTTTATGTTTTTATTTTAGTAATTTTTTATATCCCTTGATTTACTTAGTCCTCTTACAACTTGATTTCATTGCATAATAATAACTTTATATTGTTATTTTAATAATCCTTTTTCCATTTTATTATGATAAAATTCAAGTATTTCATCTCTTGTAGCAGTCGCAGTTCCTATTTTCCCCACGACAATCCCCGAAGCCATATTTGCTATTACTCCCGCCTCATATATATCAGCTCCTGCACTTATTGCCAGTAAAAATGTCGAAATAAAAGTATCTCCTGCCCCTGTTACATCGTATACTTCCCTTGCGACAGTGGGTATTCTCTTATGTTCATTTTCAAATAACGAAATCCCCTCTTCACTTCTTGTTAAAACGACATTTTCGAGTTTCAGTTCATCTTTCAGCTCTTTCATTTTTTGTGCAATTTGTTCTTCACTTTCAAATTTTTTCATGCCGAAATAGTCAAGAAGCTCTTTTCTGTTTGGTGTCATAGATGTCGCTCCCTCGTAATTCTTGAAATTTTGAGGTTTAGGGTCTACAACTATTTTTTTATTATTTTTTTTTGCAAGATTTATTATTTTTTCTGAAAGATATTTTGTCAATACCCCCTTATTGTAGTCAGATAATAATATAGCGTCCGTTTTTTCTATATTTTCTTCCAGTTTTTTTATAATCTCATCCTGTATATCCTGAGAAATATCGGTATCTTTTTCCCAATCCAGCCTTAAAAGCTGCTGCCCTTGAGACAGTACCCTGCTCTTTATTATAGTCGGTCTTGTTTCGTCTTTTACAATAGTCGAAGAATCAATATTTTTCAGTTTCAGTTCTTTTAAAAATTTTTCTCCGTTATCGTCTTTTCCTACAACTCCATAGACAGATACCATTCCGTCAAGGCTCCTTAAATTATTCGCAACATTTGACGCTCCTCCCGGTACAAATCTTTCCTCTTCAATATTTACAACAGGCACGGGTGCTTCAGGAGAAATTCTGTTTACTTTTCCTATTAAGTATTCATCCAGCATCATATCTCCAACAACTGCAATTTTCACTTTCTCAAATCTGTTCAATATTTCTTCCAGTCTTTCAGCAGAAATCATAAATTATCCTTTCTTTAAATATTATATATAATTTACATTTCTATTATTATACTACATAAATCAGAGTATTTCATTAACGTTTTATTAAATAATTTGCTTCCTGTATTACTGCTTCTATTTCTATATAAATATCCCGAATTTCCTTATTATTTCTCTTATATTTAAATAACGCCCCTATTATAGGGATACTCGAAAAAAATGGAACTTTTCTTACAGTTTCTTTAGTAACATTCTGTTTCAGTCCCCCTATAAATGTTGAACCTCCGTTATTTAGAGTAATTATCGTCTTAGTCTGATTTTTCTGTTTTGCCCCTGTCGAAGTATTGTATCCCGATGTAAGTTTAAAGTTACTTATTTCCGTATCTATTTTTAGCAAAATTTTCTTTTCTCCGTTGATTTTTCTAATTTCGGGTAAAATTTTAAAAACAATTCCCGCTTCGGAAAATATAGGTTCCGTATAATCAGTATTGTTTTTTGTAGTCTTTTTTTCTCCAATCAAAACTTCTTCTGTAACTTTCAGCTCCCCTTCTTCATCTTCCATAATAAGTAAAGTCGGCATTGCTTCTATCTTTATATCTCCATTTTCCCTAAGCAGATTGAAATCTATTCCTAAAAATTTCCCTCCATTTGCAAAAATCGAGCTGAAAGTAACTTCTCCATTTAAAAATTTTCCTATCAAATTTGATTTTCCCGACTCCGAACTGTTTGAATTTATATTCCAGTCTACTCCCAGTTTTTCAAACAGATTAGAGCTGGTATCTATTATTGTGCCTCTTATTATTATCTGGTCTTTAGGTCTGTCAAGAGAGCTTATTATTCTTCTTATCTGTTCTATTTTCTTTTCTTCTCCGCTTATTATTATTTTATTATCTATTCCCACTAATTTTAAATCATTGAAACCATTCAACTTTTCAGATACTTCTCTTACATCTCTGTATTCCAGCTCTATTTCTTCTATTTTTTCATTTTTTTCTTTGATATGCAGACCGTTCTGATTATTTCCGTTCAGATTGGTTCTGTTATTGTTGTTATAACTGTTTTCATTGGCATTTTCGTTACCGCTTATTCCATTATTTGTATTCCGATTTTTTGAATTTTGATTTATCGTTCCGTTTATTTCCTGATTTTCTGTATTATTTTCGCCTTTATCCTTATATATAAAGATCTTATCTGCTTTTTTTGCATCTTTCCTGTTTACATAATCCGTTACTTTTGCGGAAAAAATATTAATCCCCATTACAAAATAGAAAGCTAATATCATATTCGTCAGCTTAGCTTGTATTATTTTTTTCATTATTCCCCCCGTTCTATAAATCCTAAAGAAATTTTAAAATTATCCCCTGTAAGCTCGATATACGTTTTAGATGTATCGATAAATTTCCTGCTTTTGTTTGTATAATATAAAAATTTCCCGAAATCATTAAGTCCTCCAAACAAAGTAAAATGTATATATTTCAATCTATAACCATTTCTTTCCCACAGTTTTTCGGACTTGGATATTTCTTTCATTTTCAGACCGCTTTCTTTAGTAAAAACATATATCATTTTCTTAAAATCCGCTTCATTTCTCAATGAAAGAGCAGCTAATTTCCCTGTCAATATTTGTATCTGCTCATAATCAGATTGCATTTCCTTTTTCTTTTTTTACTGTTCGGCGATTATTTCATTTATCTTATTTTCAGTCTGTTCCTTATTTTCCAAAAGATTTTCCTTCTCACTGAGAATATTTTTGTATTTTTCATATTTATTATTAAGTCCTAAAAACATAAATATTATTATTAGAATAATAATTATATTCTTTAAATTCAGTTTCCCCATTTTTACCCCATTTTTATTTTAATATATTTATTCTAAAATATTATATTCAAAGACAGTAGCCGTATCATTGTCCTTTATATAACCGAGTTCCGTCTTTTCATATTTATTTATTATATTATTTTCAAACTTTTCAAAATTATTAAAATCCGGCATTTCTCCCTGTATTGTCCATTTTTTATTTTTATAACTGATTTTTGTGTAATCCAATCCGTATTCACTGTTATCAATTAAAAATTTTATTACCGAAAAATATTCCTTTCTTTTAAGGGTACTATCTATTTCATTTAATGTTGCCAATTCTTCGGAATAATCAGGTATTTTATCATTTTTTTTATTCAGATATTCTTTTTCCAGTTTTTTTGTTTCCTGCCTGATTTTCTCATTTCTTTTAATTTCTTTTTCGAGAGGAATCATACTGCTCAAGAGAAAATACCCAAATACTAAAAATACGATTATTATCATATCTTTTACTCCGATATTTCTTATACTTTCCATATTTATAATTTCAGATTTAGCCCTAAAATTAAGCTCATCATATAATTCACTGCCATAAAATATATTTTTTATATCTCCCTTATCAACTGCCAGAGTTTCCATATTTCCAAAATCGAAATTATCAATATCATGAACATCATTTATTGTCAGTTCAATTTTTTCAATATCCGTTATTCCATTATTTTCAATAGTAAATCTTAAACTTTTTTCTTCTCCTATTTGCAATATTTCTACATTTTCATGTTTATAAAAATTATACACAGAGATAAAGTCCGCTTTTATTTTTTCCACTTCAAAACCGAATTTTTTAGACACTTTTACTAATTCCGCTATTTTCTTTTTTCTCAAATATATATTTATATATCTATTTTCCATATGGTTTAAGTAGAACTTTTTACTTACAGAATTAATATTTTTCTCTACGAAATCATCTAAAAATTCTTTTCCGTATAAATTTTTATCAATTTTTCCTTTCTCAATATTATCAATATTCTGAATTTCTTCCATATTTTCATCAAATTTATTCTTTTCAGTTTCAATTTTTTTATCATCTAATAAAAAATACGAAAAATGTAATATAATCGACAAAGACATCTTTTCTTCTTCAAATTCATACTCTTCTTTCAACATTTCGAGAACCGAAGCCAATTCCTCATTTTCATAATAAAATATTTCTTCGTTGACACATACATATATTTTGGAATTGCTCCTCATATATATTTTTACACCCTCATTCATTATTTCCCCCATTTTTTCTCAATCATCCCTCATTTTCTCAATCAATTATCATCTTTTAAAAATTCTTTTTCTTTTAAGATAATCTCTACCGAAGTAGAATTTATTCTTTTAAAAGATATTTTTTCAACAAATCTCAATTCTTTTCCCAATAACTTTTTTGTATATAATATTTCCAAATCATTATATACGGTATTTAAATCTAAAGGTAACCTGTATTCACTGCCGTTGCCGTCTGATATTCTACTAATCTTGAAATTCCCTATACTTCCCGTATTTTCAGGCAAAAATATAATCTTCGTAATTACAGTATTTCCTGACAGATCCATTTCTATTTTTGAATCGAAATACTGCTCTTTGTTTTCGGGAAATATCAAAATCCCATTATACATTATCCCTCTTAACATTATTTTTTCAGCATTTTCATTTTCTTTATTTATGAAATAATTTAACGGGATAGAGTTTTTGCTTCCGCTTTTTAACGAAATAATCTCTGTCTTTTCCCTTACAAAATGTATAAAACTTACTGAAAATACTGAAATCATTGACAATACAACTAATACATAAATTAGACTTACACCTTTTTTCTTATTTTCCCTTTCCCCTTTATTTTTCTCCCCCATTTACAAACCTCTCTTTTAAAATCTATAAAAAATTAAACAACTAATTATTTTTTTTCAATATATACCATTATTATTTTATTTTTCAATTTTATTCTCACCTGCTATCATAATCATTTTTCCTGATATACTATTATTGCTGAAATTAAAATAAATAATTAAGACAAATCTGAAATCAAATTATCTGTGTCGTCCAAAAAATCAGGACAAATTCAAAACTCTGATTTCATTTTCTTTCTTATATTTCAAAATTATAATTAACAGATTGTCAATTTTCTTAAATTCAACATTGTCATATTGCCCTATAACTGTTTCAGCTCCTAATTTTTCAGCATTATCCCCGTCAGAAACATATAATTTCCCCTTTTTATATTCGAGTTTATAAAATTTACCGTCTTTTCTAAATAAAATTATATTCTGACTTATATGAATATTATCCTGATTTCCTTTATATAAAAATTTTCCAAATTCTCTATTTCTTATGTCTCCTATTATTTTATCCCCTACAAAATAAATATTTTCATATTTCAGCTGATTTTCTTTTTTTTCTTTTTCAATCAGGACAATTCTTTTTAAAAATATGGATATTACAAATATTAGAACTGAAAACAGAAACAGACATATCAATATTTCGAGCAGTAAATATCCCCTATTTTTTTTATATCTGTTCATCTTCCCCCTTTTTATCTATTTTAGAATAACATCGGTTCTTTACATTTACTTTCCATACCTTTTGAGCTGCACTTATCACAGGTGCTTTAAAGTAATAATAATTTTCTATATTTCTGTCTTTTTTAACTTTTTAAATATAGAAAAAATATTAATTTTCATTAATTTGGAAAATAGTAACCTTTTACATTTTCCACTATTATTTCAAAAATATAGTCTTTATCCCCTCTTTCATTAATATAATAATCTTCCGTTCTTCTTATTTCTATTTCTTTTGACTTACTATCGACGGACTTTTCGTTTAATACTCTATATTTCTCCTCTATCGAAAATTTATTATAAAAATCCGTTAAATCTTTAACAGTATATTTCCCTGTTAAAGATAATATCTCATCATATTTTTTTGTTTTAAAAATTTCTATCATATTTCTATTTTCATTATTTATATAATTTTTCTTATCAGCTTTTACACTTATTTTAAAAGTCTTTAAAAATATATCAGAAACAGGAACTAATACCGTTATTATAAAAAACATCGAAATTAAACTTTCAACAAGACTTTCTCCTTTATTTTTTCTTTTTATGTTATTTTTCATAGTTTTCATATTTCTCCTATTTCATATTTTTTATGAATTATAGTTTAATAATACTAATTATACCATAGGTTCTTCTACTGGTGGAAATTATAGTTCTACTGAATTATAGTTTAATAATTCTTTCAGTTACAGCATACTCAACGTTAAATTTTATGTCTTTTAACCCAAACATTTATTGTATTCGACTTTCGATTACAGTATACTCAATGTTAAACTTCTTATCCTATCTTCTTTGACACTTCTCTTATTGATTTTCCTGAATTGTGATAATAGTCTATTGTATCCTGTTTAAATTCCTGAGTAAATTTTTCCCGTTATTTCTTTCATTATTTTTTTATATTGTACCATTTTTTGAAATTTACCCTCTTTAATCTCTCCTTTTTTTATTCTAACATACAAACATACAAATATTACATATTATCCTCTTTCCAAACAACCGAATATTGCATACATTATGACTATAAATGGAGAAAAAGGAATATATTCTATTTTTTTCTTTTTTATTTTTAAATAAAATATTAGAAATATTGTGAATATTCCTGATAAAATATAGAGCAGCATATAAAATCTTATAATTTCTTCTAATGTTTTATATGTAAAAATCCCTCCTAAAGCCATCATCAGTTTTATATCCCCAAATCCTATCAGCTCTTTCTTCACATAATCTTCAGCAATATAAAGGATAAGCAGAGGCATTGAAAATGCACATATTCCCAGATAATATCCTGCTATATTATTATTTATCAAAGATTTTAAAAGACCAATTATCATTAATGTCAAAAAACCTTTTTCAGGAATAATTTTTTTATTTATATCGATAACACAAATGTACATTAAGACAATATATTTCATTATATCCAGTACTATATTCAAAATATTTATTAATTCATAATCTCCTAAATCTCCTATTATTTTCTTATCTCCTCTCCGGGAAAAGCCTTGCTGTCGCTGTCTATTTTCGCATATACTTCTCCCTTATTATATATTATCAGACCTTTTATATTTCCTATTTTGAAAGTCCCTGTAGATGTCATTCCTATTCCTAATTTCTGTATATTACCCTGCTCCGTTAATACATCCTGTAAATTTTTCGGAATATCTCCTCCATGGTCTATACTCCACGAAGTCGAAGAATTATTCAGCTCTGCAATACCTCCAATTACTTTGCTCCTGTTTGCTTTATCTAAATATTTTCCTACCTGAGGTACTGCAATAGCAGAAATTATAGTAATAATAGCTACTACTAAAATTACTTCTATTAAAGTAAAACCTTTTTTCAATGATTTTTTTGCTTTCATATAACCCTCCCTATTATATTTAATTTTTTACTAATTATTTATACCTTATTTTTTATATTTTGTCAAATATTTTTTAATTGTATATTAAATAATTATATAATATAATATTATAAAAATAGAGAAGGACAGACTATTTTGAAATGTATAGAC
>CALIJH010000158.1 GCA_938017765.1 uncultured Leptotrichia sp. | reverse complement strand
TAAATCCTGAAGAAGCTTTTACGGATATAGATTTTGTAATGGCACATATAAGAGTAGGAAAATATGCCATGAGAGAAAAAGACGAAAAAATACCTTTGAAACATGGAGTATTAGGACAGGAAACTTGCGGTCCGGGAGGTATTTCCTATGGAATGAGATCCATAGGAGGGGTACTCGAAATAGTCGACTATATGGAAAAATATTCTCCTAACGCTTGGATGTTGAATTATTCCAATCCTGCAGCGATAGTAGCCGAAGCAACAAGAAGGCTCAGACCTGATTCAAAGATACTGAATATATGCGATATGCCTATAGGAATCGAATTAAGAATGGCTGAAATGCTTGGATTAAAATCAAGAAAAGATATGGTAATAAGATATTTCGGATTAAACCATTTCGGCTGGTGGACAGATATAAGGGATAAAGAAGGAAACGATTTGATGCCTGTACTAAGGGAAAAAGTTGCAAGAGTGGGGTATAATGTAGAGATAGAAGGAGAAAATGTAGAAGCAAGCTGGAGTGAAACATTTACAAAAGCTAAAGATGTATATGCCTTAGACCCTGCTACAATGCCAAATACATATCTGAAATACTATTATTTCCCGGATTATGTGGTTGCCCATTCAAATCCTGAACATACGAGAGCAAATGAAGTTATGGAAGGAAGAGAAAAATTTGTATTTGGAGAATGCAGAGCTATAGCTGAAAAAGGAAGTTCTGAAGGAACAAAACTTCATGTGGATGACCATGCCTCATATATAGTTGATTTGGCGAGAGCGATAGCATATAATACACACGAGAGAATGCTGCTTATTGTAGAAAATGACGGAGCAGTATCAAACTTTGACCCGACAGCTATGGTTGAAGTACCATGTATAGTAGGTTCTAACGGTCCTGAAAGAATTTGTCAGGGAAAAATACCGCAATTTCAAAAAGGACTTATGGAACAGCAGGTTTCAGTAGAAAAACTGACTGTAGAAGCATGGATAGAGGGTTCATATCAGAAATTATGGCAGGCTATAACGCTATCAAGAACAGTACCGAGTGCAACAGTTGCCAAAGCGATACTTGATGATTTGATAGTAGCTAACAAAGGATACTGGCCTGAGTTAAAATAAAGAGATTTGTAAAATATAAAATAATATCCTGTAAAATAAAGATGTTTATATAATCTTGTATAATAAAGTAAAAAATATATTTATCTGTTTGTCAAATTTGTCAAAAATTTATAAATATAATTTTTTACTTTATTTTTCTATCATAAAGTTTTTTCAGAATAGATTTTGAGATAGAATTAAGTGAATAATAAAAATTAGATGGATAATAAAAGATAAAAGAAAAATAAAATCGGATAACGAAAGGAAGAATAATGAGTAGAGATAAATGGTGGAAAAGAGAAGTGGCTTATCAGATATATCCGAAGAGTTTTTATGACAGTAATAATGACGGTATAGGAGATATAAATGGGATTACCCGAAAATTAGACTATCTGAGTGATTTGGGAGTAACATTGTTATGGATATGTCCTATTTTCAAATCGCCTATGGATGATAACGGTTACGATATTTCAGATTATTATGATATTGCTCCTGAATTTGGAACATTGGAAGATTTGGACAATCTAATAAATGAAGCTAAAAAGAAAAATATAAAAATAATTCTTGATTTGGTAATAAATCACACTTCGGACGAGCATGAATGGTTTCAGGAAGCACTGAAAAACCCTGAAAGCAAGTACAGAGATTATTATATCTTCAAAAGAGGGAAAAAAGACGTTCCTCCGACTAATTGGAGAGGTCATTTCGGTGGCTCCGTCTGGGAAAAAGTGGAAGGAGAGAGAGATAAAGACGGTAATGAAATGTACTATTTGCATTTGTTCAGTAAAAAGCAGCCTGATTTAAACTGGGAAAATCCCGAAGTCAGAAAAGAGCTTTATAAAATAGTCAACTTTTGGTTAAAAAAAGGAATAGCAGGATTTAGGGTAGATGCTATCAATTCTATAAAAAAAGATCAGAGATATTTGGACTTACCTGTAGACGGGGAAGACGGACTGGCTTTTAATATAAAATATACACTTAATCAGCCGGGAATTGAAGAATTTCTGGATGAATTGAGAAATGAAACTTTTAAGAAATATGACTGCGTTACTGTTGCCGAAACTCCTCTGCTGGAATATGAGAGATATGATAAATTTATAGGAGAAAATGGATTTTTTTCAATGATTTTTGATTTTAACTATGCCGAAATAGATATGAAAGATGACGGAGCTTATTTTAATAGAAATGATTTTACAGTAAAGGAGCTAAGGGAAAAAATATTTGATAGTCAGCTCATAATTCAAAAATACGGTTGGGGAGCACCTTTTCTTGAAAATCACGACAGTCCGAGAAGTATTGATAAATATTTCGGTGATAATATTAATGACGAAGATGCCGTAACAATTTCCAAATTACTTGGAAACCTGTTTTTCTTTTTACAGGGAACACCTTTTATCTATCAGGGACAGGAGCTTGGGATAAATAATTTCAAAAGAGCGTCAATAGAAGATTTTGATGATATTGCGAGTAAAGATCAGTATTATCGTGCTTTAAAAGAGGGATTTAGCAGTGAAGAAGCACTATATTATGTAAATAGAAGAAGTCGGGACAATACGAGAACTCCTTTTCATTGGGACGGTTCCGAAAACGGCGGATTTTCCAAGACAGTTCCGTGGATAAAAATGAATGAAAGTTATAAAAAAGTCAATGTTAAAATAGAAACAGAGGACAAAAATTCAGTCCTGTCCCATTATAAAAAGATGATAGAATTAAGACAGAAAAGTAAATATTCAGATTGCTTAATTTATGGAGAATTTGTGCCGTTAGATTTAAAAAATGATGAAATTATTGCTTATTCAAGAAAAGATGATAATTATGAATTAATCTGTATAAATAATTTCTCTTCAAAAAGTCAGGAGATAGATTTAAAAGATAAATTTTCAGTAAAAGAAATATTGATTGCAAATATTGAAGATATTCAAATAAACGAAAATAGAATAAATTTAAAACCTTATCAGTCGTTTGTTGCAAAAGTTGAAAAATTATAGAAAATTTATTTGAAAATATATTTGTCTGTATAAAACTATTCCAAAAATAGTAAAGATAATTATAAAAATCCAAATTGGATAGCAAGAACAAACTATTATTTAAAGCCATTTACAAAATCCGAACGTCCATATAGCAATGGTATGAATAAACAACAAAACAATGGTCATAGCCGTTAAGAAAGCAGGTAAAAATGAATGCAGTAATATTTATAAGAAATCTCTTCACAGTTTTATCATTAGGAACAATTTTAAAAGCTCAACAGATCGGCAAGGACATTGATCTAAAACTTATCAATGAAATTTTATTTTTAATATCTTCTTTATATGCTATATATAGAATTGATTATAAAAAAGTTATTTTTACTGAATTAGCTGCTATTGGTTTATTTGTGTTGCTGGGATTATTTACAGGAGGCAAAATCATCATCAAAGAAATAGAATGGACTTTGACAACATTTTATTTCTTAGTATCAATTATATTATTGAATGATAGTAAAAGGCTGTACCAAATGGATAAGGAAAGAAAAGAACTGGAAGATGATGAATAAAAATCAAAATTAACAAATTTGATAAAAAGAGGATGTCTCATAAGTCAAAAATAATTTTACTAACATAAATGTTATATATTTTTAAAAA
>CALIJH010000157.1 GCA_938017765.1 uncultured Leptotrichia sp. | reverse complement strand
TGATTTTATAGATGAAAATCCTATAATTACATCCACAGAATATAAAAAATTACAAAATATACTAAATATTTTAAATTTCCCCTCTATAATTTTTCTGAATAGAGTGTTATAATAAAATAAAATTATATTTTAAAAGAAAAGAGGATATATAATGATATTTAAAAAACAGACAGCAGAAGAGCGGAGAGAAATGATTCTCAATGGAAGTATCTTAAACACTCTCCTTTTTCTATCCGCACCTACACTGCTCGTAGGAGCAATACAGGCTTTTATTCCGTTATCAGACGGACTGTTTTTAAATAATCTTGCAGGGGTAGTTGTGGCAAGTGCAGTTACATTCAGTCAGCCGGTTTTAAATATTATGATTGCCCTGTCTCAGGGCTTGGGAGCTGCCGCAATGGCAATGATAGGTCAGCTTTATGGGCGGGGAATTATAAAAGCCGTAAAAGAAGTTACTTTACAAGTTTTTGTTTTTGGATTTTTAATAGGTCTGCTTCTTGTGCCCGTATGTATCGGAGCGGGATATTTTATCTCTTCTACCATTACCTCGGAAATCAGACACGAAGTATTTGTCTATATTTCCCTTTATTCTTTAGTTATGCCTCTTGTATTTATGACCGCCATATACAATTCTGCAAAAAATGCTATAGGTCGACCTGAAGTAACATTTATAAGAGTGTTTATAATGCTTATTCTAAAACTCATATTCAATATCATATTTCTCTATTTCTTTGAAATGAAAATTATCGGAGCTGTAATGGGAAGTCTTTTCTCATATATTACTATAACTATATGGATGTATCATGATTTATTTATAAAAAATAGCGATATGAAACTTGATTTAAAAAAATACCGTATGAATTTGCCTATTGTTGCAAGACTCTTTAAAATCGGATTTCCCTCCATGCTGAGTTATATGCTCATTCAGACGGGATTTGTACTCATTAACAAAGAAGTTGACAAATACGGAGCCATTGCTCTCAATGGACAGGGAATTGCTTCCAACATAAACTCTATCTGTTTTATACTTCCGTCTGCAATAGGAACTACAGTAACTACAATGATTAGTATGAATATGGGAGTGGGAGAAGTAAAAAAGTCAAAAAAGATATTTACTTACGGCTATATTCTAAGTATTGTTATGGCTATACTGACGATTGTTTCAGTTGTTCCCTTAGCTGAAAAGCTGACAATTCTTTTTACTCGAAACAAACAAGTCTTGGAAATTGCCAACAACGCTTTAAACATTTACACTTATTCGGTCATAGGATTTGGTGTCTTTTCCGTATGTCAGGGAGTTTTTATAGCTCTCGGAAGAACAAAAATACCTTTATTAATGGCTATTTTAAGAATATGGTTTTTTAGATACTTATTTATACTTTCCACTCAAAAATTTTTAGGAGTATATGCCGTATTCTGGGGAAATCTTTTCTCAAATACCCTTGCAGCAACAATATTTTTCATTCTTGTGAAAAAGTTGAATTGGACTATTAATATGGCAAAAATCTCCAAAACTAAAAAAGCTCTCAAATAAACAAAAAGAAAAATTCAAAAAAGGCTGTCTTAAAAACAGAAAATTTTTTCTGATTTATTTAAGATAGCCTCTTTTTATGATAATTTTAAAAAAATTTTTTTAAAATTAACCCATTACAATTAGCTCGCTAATGAATTAACTTTTAATGCAAGTCTTGATTTTTTTCTTGATGCTGTATTCTTTTTGAGAACTCCTTTAGTTACAGCTTTATCCAATTCTTTATAGGCAACCTGTAATGCTGTTTTAGCTTCGTCGACATTTTTAGCTTCAACAGCTGAAAGAACTTTTTTTACAAATGTTTTTACTCTACTTTTTATAGCCTGATTTCTATTTGCATTTCTTTCACCAATGAAAATTCTTTTTTTAGATGATTTTGAATGTGCCATTCTTTCCTCCTTTCAAATCATTATTCATATTTATGAATATTGCTCTATAACTAAACGTATACGCAAAATTACCAGAGTATATTAACATTTTTTCAAATAAAAATCAAGTTTTTTCCTATTTTTTCCCATATAGATTTTCAATTTCCATTATTAATGTTTCTATCGCAGATTCCTGTTCTATTTTTCCTGTTTTTATATCCTTTTCCATTTCCCAACATCTGTATACAAGGTTTTTCAGGCTTTTATTTGAATAATTTTTCAGTCTTTCCATTTTTTTCAATATTGAATAAGGATTAGGAATTCTGTTATTAGATTTAAAAATATCTTTTATCTGCTCAAATTCCATTTTAAAAATGTTATAATTATTAGTCAGACTTACTCCTGATTTTATAAGGCTGCTAAGTTTATACATAATCTCAATTTCATTATATAAGGCGTAAAGGACTGCCATATATTCTTTTGTCCTTTCAAGGTATTCTATAACTTCCGAAGCTTTTTTTGTAAATATCTTTTCAGTACACTCATAAATCTGATATTCTTTCTCAACAGAGATTATTTTTTTTATTTCGTTTATATTGATTTTTTCTCCATTTAAATATATTTTTATTTTTTCAACTTCATTTTTTACTTTAAAAGGATTATTTCCTATCATTTCAAATAATATCGCTGTATCCTTTTCGGATATTCCAAGCTCATTTTTTATGTATTTTCTAATTTCTTTATCGTCTTCTTTAAGAAATAAATGGACTTCCATTTTCCCCTCTTTTTTCATTGTTTCGAGTTTTTTTGAGAGCTTGACTCCTATTTTTCCGTCCTCTTTGAAATAATCTATTATTATTTCTTTATTATTTATATCAAGGGTTCCCATATAATCAAGAGTTTTTTCCAAATCTTTCAGTTTTTCGGCTCTTTTTAATACAATCAGCTCATTTGTTGAAAATATTGAATTAAAACTTATTTTTTCAAGAAACTTATCCTCTTCTTTTATATCTACATCAAAAAAACTTTCAGTTATTCCCTGATTTGATTTCCTGATTTTCTCAATTAACTCAAAATATTTAAATTCCCTGTGTTTCATTCCGCCTATAAAATATATCATCCGTTTCCTTCCATTATCACTTTCTTATTATATATAAGTATATCCTTTTTAATTGTCAATTTCAATTGATTTTTTATTTTTTTTATGCTAAAATTTTTTAGTAAATTGTAGTATGTTATTTAAGGAGGTTTTTTATGGAATTAAACGTTAAAGAACAGGTTACTATAGGAGGTTTGAGAGCAAATGCCGCTGCTGCCCTTATAAATTTAAGTTTTTTCACAGGACTGGGAATTCTAATTCCTATAATTGCACTGATTTTAGAAACTAAAAATCAGTTTGTCAGAAAATATGCTAAACAGACATTGGCACTAAGTGTATTTATTACGGTAGCCGTTTTATTAAATATAGTTATCTTTATAGGGACTATTGTATTTGGAATTATTACATGTGTCGTTATAATCGCTCAAATTTTCGCTATTGTAAAAGCTATATTAGGAGATGAATTTGAAATAGTTGCTACAGTAGTATGCGGAGACAGCTATTTCAATGAAAATCTGGAAAAAGCACAGG
>CALIJH010000156.1 GCA_938017765.1 uncultured Leptotrichia sp. | reverse complement strand
GTAAAATATATAGAATTTATGATTTGGTAATTTTATTTACTTTATGAGACAACCCCTTTTTTTATAAAACGTTATAAAAAAATAGATGAAATAATACAAAAACATAATTATAATTTTTTTTCAAATGAATAAAATGAATAATATGTTTTTCGTATGTTTTTATTTATAAGTTGAATAAATTTCACTAAATACTTTTTTGAAGCTGGGTGAAGCAACTAAATTAAAGTCTTTATCAGTGAGTTTGCGACAATTTTTAAAATAGTAGTATTCAAAAAGTAAGCTGTTATCTCCTGAAGGATGACGTAATCCCTCGTCATATAACATAGCATTTACCGCTGATAAATTATTAAAGACTTCTTCCAGAGGTGATTTCATTTTACCTTCACTTGTATAAGCCAGTTGCATAATCGAAGCTCCGATAAAAGAACATCTTCCATTTGTTTTAGCATTGTCTCCAAACATTTGAAACCATTCGTCAGGCTCCATAACAAGGACTCCCCTGTTATCTCTTTCAGGTGCTGAAAAACTGAGCATAGCAAACATAAATAAGCATATTAAGATTATTTTTTTCATTTATACTTCTCCTTATTCTGTATTTTTATTTTATTATGATAATATAAAAGAGTTTATTTGTCAATAGTCAGTTACAGTTTATCGGGCAAAGTAATTCAGAAAAAAATTAGAGCTTTATCAAATTAGGCTGTATTCTTCACTTTGTGCTTTTTTCATTTCGGTGTACATATGATAATATCTGCCTTTATTTTCCATTAATTCTTCATGAGTACCTTTTTCCTCTATAATACCGTCCGACATTACTATTATATGGTCATAATTCCTGATAGTATTGAGTTTGTGGGCTATAGTAATTACTGTTTTATTTTCAATCAATTTATTTAGAGATTTTCTTATTTCATATTCGTTGTCGGCATCAAGGGAAGCGGTAGCTTCGTCAAGTAAAATAATCGGAGTATCTTTAAGTAAAGCTCTGGCAATGGAAATTCTCTGTTTTTCTCCCCCTGAAAGTGTGGAACCGCCTTCACCTACAACAGTATCATAACCGTTTTCCAGTTCTGTTATAAATTTATGGCAGTTGGCATTTTTAGCGGCTTCAATAACTTCTTCACGGGTTGCGTCAGGTTTTCCCAGTTTTATGTTGTTTTCTATAGTATCATTTACAAGATAGACATCCTGAAAAATCATACTTATATTTGTGAGCAGTTCTTCGGGATAGACTTTCCTGATATCAACTCCGTCAATGGTGATAACTCCCGATTGACAGTCCCAAAATCTTGCAATCAGGTTTGTAACAGTTGTCTTTCCTGAACCTGAAGAACCTACGAGAGCTGTTGTGGTACCCTGTTTCGCCTCAAAACTGATATTTTTCAGTACAGGTTTGTCCTTTTCATAAGCAAAACTTACATTATCAAATTTTATAGTATAATCTTTAAAAGGAATAACTTCGTATTCATAAGAAATTTCCTTTTCGTTGTATACATTTATAAGTTTATCGGTTGCAAGCTTCATATATCGGAAGAGTACATACTGGGCTGAAAATGCCTTTAAAATATTTGAAAGGGAAAGTCCTATTATGATATATGAGAAAAACATTATTTTAGTAATGGAGCCGCCTATGAACAGCCGCGTAGAAAGTAAAAGGAGCAGGGCAAAGGAAATATCCACAATTAGTTGAAAAATAAGAATATAGGGGGCTAAAGCGATTTCAGTATTGATACTTTCTTTTTTTAAATCATTGAAGCTGTCTGTCAATCTTTTAAATTTTTCCCCTGCAAGATTATAGGATTTGAACAGCTCTATTCCCGAAATGTATTCGACCATACGTGAAACAACATTGTCCATAGTATGTTTTTTATTTAGGGCTATTTTCGAGCTTTTTTTCATTCCGAGAGTTATAAATACAGCTCCAAATCCTGCAATAGCAATCTGAATAAATCCTAAAATCGGGGAAATGACAAAAGTAATCAATAATAAATATACTGACAATATGGAAAGTTTTATAAGCTCGGATGTACTATGGGTAAGTACATGTTCAAAATCCTGTAAATCATTAGTTATAATATTTATAACATTTCCTATATTATGTTTACTGAAATATCCTAAATTCAGGTTTCTTAAATGATCTCCCATACGGAGCCTCAAATCCTGAATAATTCTTGCTCCCTGACTTTGTATTCCTGTATATCCGACACGGTTGAATAAGTATCTAAGTATATTTGCAATGAGCATTATAACAGTGTAAATTATAATTTTATGAAGTGTAAATGTATTTGTTATGAGGTCGACTATCGTAAAATAGAACATCATATAATTCATCATATAAAATAGTGAGTCTATAACAAGGAAGAATATTGGTTTTTTTAGACGTTTAAATTCCTTACCTGAAAGAGTTTTTATATCATTAAACATTTTTTATCTCCTTTTTTATAAAATTTTTATGGAAATATTTTTTGAAAATATAATCTGAAAATATAAAAAGTAGGATAAGAAATATTCTGAATATTTTATCCATTCTATTTAGTACTGTCAATTTTCCTGTTTTTCTTCATTATATAGAGACCATAAATGCCAATAATCGGCTCGATTTTTAAGAAGCTCATCGTGAGTACCCTGTTCCATAATTTTACCTTTATTCATAAAAACAATGTTATCGGCATTTTTAATAGTATAAAGTCTATGGGCAATAATCAATGCAGTTTTTCCTTTCAGTAAAGTTTTTAAAGCTGACTGAATTTTAGCCTCGTTTTCAATGTCGGAATAAGATGTTACTTCGTCAAGTATGACAATAGGAGTATTTTTTAAAATGGCACGGGCAATGGAAATTCTCTGTTTTTCTCCCCCGCTTAATTTTATTCCGCCTTCACCTATTTTTGTTTCATATTTATCAGGCAATGACATAATAAAATCATGAATTTGAGCTTTTTTAGCAGCATTTTCGACTTCGTCGCGGGTATAATTTTTTCCCATTAGAATATTTTCGTATATTGTATCGTGAAGCATAAAAGTATGCTGAAAGACAAAGGATACATTATCCATAAGGCTTTCATAGGAAATATCCTTTATATTTATGCCGTCGATAGTTATTTTTCCCTCATCTGTGTCCCAAAATCTTCCTGCTAAAAGCCCTATTGTAGTTTTTCCCGAGCCTGACGGACCTACAAGAGCTGTTGTAGTACCTGCCTTAATATTTAAGGTAAAGTCATTTATAACTTTGGCTTTATTGTATGCAAATGTAATGTTTTCATATTTCAGACCTTGGGAAAAATTTTGAGGAAATTCGATATTTCCTGATGTCTGTTCTTTTTCATCAAAAATTTCGATAATTTTTTCCATTCCTTTCAAAAGGAAAGAAAGATTTTGAGAAAGTTCAAATAATGACTTTAATGAATTTAAGAATATCGTACTCATCAAGAGAAACAGAATATAGACGGGAACCGTTATTCGACTGTTCAGGAGCATAATCCCGCCAATAGGGATAATAAAGAGCATTCCCGTATCTACAAGACAGAGAAATGCTGAATAATAAGGCACTGCGAGTTCCGTAAGCTCTACCCAGTAATCTGCATATTCCTGAGTGTTGTCCCTGTAGTCTTTAAAGGATTTTGCCGTGAGATTAAATGCTTTCATAACATTCATGGCGTTTATATATTCCATAATTGTAGAGTTCAGTTTTGCTACAAGTTTGTAAAAATGGTCTACTTTTCCCATATAGTTTTTAAACATACCGCTTTGGGCGAGTATCCCTAAAATAACAGGGATAAATAGTACTAATGACAGCTTCCAGTTAAAATAAAGCATAATTCCGAAAAAAATCAGCGGAGTTACAAAAGCCGAAGATAAATCAGGAATTTGATGAGCAATAAAGTTTTCAAGCTTTTCCACATCTTCATTAATAATTTTTTTCAGTTTTCCTGTCATACTTTTTTTAAAAAAACCCATATTCAGTCCTGACATATGTTCGATAAGGTCAATCCTTATTTTATAAAGAATATTGAATGCCGAAATGTGGGAGAATATTCCCGATAAAATACGTGCGGCAACACCTAAAATGATGAAAAATATAGCTTTGAATACTAAAGACTGTATATTCCTGTAATCAATTTTATCATTAAAAAGTTCGAGAATAATCCTGTATACAAGAATATAAGGAATTGCTGATAAAGTAGTGCTGATTATACTGAATAAGGCAGCAATGATAAGTTTAATTTTATGCTGTCCTGAAAGTTTCAATAAAAATTTTAGATTGTTCATAAAAAAATCTCCATTCACTAAAAGGCTCTTTTTAATATTTTGATAATCAAAATATTTTCTACTAAAATTATACCTCATATTTATTAAAAAATGTAGATGTATAATAAAAAAACTTTCAAAAAATAAAAATATGTAAGAAATTTGTCAGAATTTTGTCAATATAAAGTATTTATGTGGTATAATCTAATATAAATATAACGATATTAGGAGAAAAATATGCAGATAAACAGATTATTTGAAATGGTTTATATATTACTGAATAAGAAAAATGTAACTGCCAAAGAATTGGCTGAACATTTTGAAGTTTCTATAAGAACTGTGTACAGAGATATTGAAACTCTAACTTTTGCAGGGATACCCGTATATTCCTCAAGGGGTAAAAATGGAGGAATCAGACTGCTCGAAAGCTATGTTTTAAATAAAACTCTGATTTCTCAGGATGAGCAAAATGAAATATTGTACGCATTACAAAGTCTAAAAGCTGCCAGTTATCCCGAAGTGGAAGAAATTCTTGAAAAAATGAGTCTGATTTTTAATAAATCATCAGATAACTGGATAGAAATCGATTTTTCCAGATATGGAGCTGAGGACAGTACTCTATTTGAAAATATAAAAAAAGCGATATTAAATAAAAAAACGGTCAATTTTACATACCATAATACAAAAGGGGAAAAATCTCGAAGAACTGCCGACCCGCTGAAAATATGGTTTAAAGAAAAGGCGTGGTATCTGTTTGCATATTGTCATGAGAAGAAAAGTATCAGACAGTTTAAAATAAACAGGATAAAAGGACTGACTTTAACAGAAGAACATTTTGATAAATCAATGGAAGATTTTGAGATAAATGATGAAAAGGAAGCAGTAAAGAGAGTAAAAGTTATAGCCGAGATAGATAAATCACAGGCATACCGTGTCTATGATGAATTTTCGGAAGAAAATATAAATAAAATGAAAGACGGAAATTTTGAAGTTATAATGGAAAATCCTGAAAATGAATGGGTTTACGGATATTTGCTTTCTTTCGGAGAATATTTGAAAGTAAAGGAACCCGAAAGAATAAAAAAGATTTTATCAGATAAGATTGAAAAGATGAGAGAGAATTATTTGTAAAAAAAATTATAAATAAAATTTTGAATATGACACACTGGTGTCATATTTTTTGTATTATAATAATTATAGAAAATTTTAGAAAGGAGGAATTTTTATGTTAAATAGTTTTTATCCTGTAATTTTAAGTAATAACATAAAGGAAACAGGAAATTTTATAAAAAAGTATTTTAATTTTAAAGAAACATTTGTCAGCGATTGGTATATCAGTTTGAAACATGAGAATAACTTTGAGATAGCAATTATAGATAAAAATCATGAAACAATTCCAGAAAGATTCAGGCAACAATCCAAAGGAATTATATTAAATTTTGAAGTTGAAGATGTTGATAAAATATATGAAAGGATTTCAGAAGATAAAAATATGAACATATTGCTAGAAATACAAAATGAGGAATGGGGACAGAGGCATTTTATTTTTGAAGGTCCTGATAATCTTCTGATAGATGTTATACAGATTATAGAACCAACTGAAGAATTTTTAAAACAATACAAATAAATTAATAAAGGTGGTATAATTATGAAATATGAAATAGTAGAAATCAGTAAAAAAACTCTTGTTGGATTAAAGGCGAGAATAAAGGAAGAGAAAGCAGCACAGGATACAATCTGGAATTTATGGAAAGATTTATATTCTGAAAAAGGTGTAAAAAATGTAAAAGATAGAAAAAA
The DNA here is from genome assembly GCA_938017765.1 of uncultured Leptotrichia sp. Classification (GTDB taxonomy): domain Bacteria; phylum Fusobacteriota; class Fusobacteriia; order Fusobacteriales; family Leptotrichiaceae; genus Pseudoleptotrichia. The sequence continues at coordinate 7,563 of CALIJH010000156.1, read as the reverse complement.
CGGTAATCTTATGGGAGTTTATTATAACTACAGTAATGAAAATGGCTTTGAATATGACTGTCTTACAGGTTGTGAAGTAAAAGGTATAGCTGATGAAATTCCTGAAAATATGATAAAAATAGAAATTCCTGAGGGAAAGTATGCAAAGTTTGTTATTTTTGGAAATCCTGAAAAGGCTGTTGGAGAATTTTGGTATAAATTTTGGGAAGAATTTGGAAAGGAAAAATCTGATATAAGAAATTATACTTATGATTTTGAAGAATATATAACTAAAGACAACTATGAAATATCAGGTGAAAGCTATGAAAATATGGAAATTCACATTTATATCAGCATAAAATAATATTAGGAGATAATTATGCAGGAATATTTGAATAAAAAAGAACTGATAAATGAGATAAATAAAAGAGCAAAACTGTTTATCGATGAATTTGAAAAGATAACAGATGAAAGTAAAGATACTTTAGTAGAAGGAGTGGATAGAAGTCCTGCACAGACGATAGCTTATCAGCTGGGTTGGGTGAAACTTGTACTTTCATGGGAGGAGAAAGAAAAGAAAGGGGAAAAAGTGGTTACTCCCAAGGAAGGATATAAATGGAATAAATTAGGAGATCTTTATAAGTCCTTTTATGAGGAATATAAAGATTATTCTATGGAAAAACTGATAACAGAATTTAATATATCAGTGGAAAAAATAACTGATTTGGTAGAAAGTTATACTGAAAAAGAGCTTTTTGAAACGGGAGCAAGGCAATGGGCTTCTTCCACATCAAGTAACTGGCCTGTCTGGAAGTGGATACATATAAACACAGTTGCTCCTTTTAAAACTTTCAGGACAAAAATAAGAAAATGGAAAAAATTAAATCAAAAAAATTAAAGGTTTGACTTTTTTATAGTATAGTTTATAATATTTCAAATTCTTTTATAGTTTTTTAAAATAAAATTATTACAAAAATAATTTTATTTAGTTTTAAAACGGACTATTTATTATAATAAGAAAGGATAAAACAATAGATGAGAAATATAGTTTTTATAATTTTAGATAAATTTGCAGATTGGGAAAGTGCATTTCTGGCAGCAGCATTAAATAACAGGGTAATAACTGAAAATTATACTGTCAGTTATGCTTCAATTGATAAGAAAATAAAGACATCAATCGGAAATTTAAAGGTGTTGCCTGATATTACAATTGATGAAATATCTGAAAATGTTGCAGGACTTATTTTGATAGGAGCAGATAAGTCATGGAGAAATTTAGATAAAGGGATAAGCGAAAAAATCATTAATCTTGTTAAAAAATTTAAGAATAATGGAAAAACAATAGGTGCAATCTGCGATGGTGCTTATTTTCTTGCAGTAAACGGGTTATTAAATGACTGTAGACATACTGTAAACAGTCTTGAAGAAATAAAAGATGATGAAAATTATACAAATTCCCAAAATTATATAAAGACAGATATAGAGTCAGTTATTGATAAGAAAATAGTAACTGCAAAAGGAGACAGTCCTGTACATTTTGCAGCCAATGTAATGAGAGCTTTGGGAGATATTTCTGAAGAAACGATAGAGATGTTTTATAATATTTATACAATAGGGTTTGATAAGGCGATGATGAAAAAATAATTGATATAATATATTATTTAGAAATAAAAAAGTTATAATAGCAGTGATAACAACACATATATTTTTTCTGTATTTATTGTAAAATTTCAAAATTTTAAGATAATTCCTAACTAAATAATATATGTATCAATATATTAATTATGCTCTTTATTTTTTAGATTATTTTTGATATAATTAAACCAATGAAAGATTATGTATTATCTTGATTTATACAAATAATTAATAATGAAAGGGTTGAATTATGAATTTTAAAAAGATTTTGAAATTATCATTACTTACAATGATTATATTTTTAGTACAGAGCTGTATAACTGTGGAAACTGATATGAATATAAATTCGGATTTTTCAGGGACTACTAATTCAAAAATAGCGATAGTGAAAGGTGCAATAACTGAAGAGCAGTTAAAAATTGAGATATCCAAACTGGGAATTGAAAAATATACATTAAAAAAAGAGAAAAGCAGTGATGAAGAGACTGACAGATATACTGTTGATATTAACTGGAAAACGGAAGATGATTTGAGAAAAATCCTTAAATTTATAGGTACAGGAGGAAAGAATTCTAATATTACAGGAAATCTTTCAGGTCAGCAAAGTCAAAATTCGGGAAAAAATGGAGAAAATAAAGATAGCAAAGTAGAAGCAAAAAAAATATTTACAAAAGAAAAAGGCGAAATAATTGTAGATATGGGAACTTCTAAAATTGCAAAATTGACAATTAAAGTAAATGGAAAGATAATTTCCGAAGAAAATCAGTCAGGAGAAATAGCTGATTCCAAGAAAGAAATTACATTTTATGAGGGCGACAAAATACAGTTCAAATATAAATCAGGAAACGGCTTGACAGGAATAATTTTTGGAGTAGCAGTATTGGCAGTATTAGGAGTCATAGGAACAGTAATATTTAAAAAAATGAAAAGTAAAAAAAATGAGACTATAGAAGAAATTACAGTAAAAGATATGGAAAAAAATGATACGGATACAACAGATAATTAAAAATAATGAAGAATAAAAATAATATTAAGAGCCTTTAAAATAATTCAGTAGTTTTGGAATTATTAGGCTCTTATTTTATTTTACAGGAAAAAAATAAAATATTTTTTCTTTATCCGATATACTAAAAATAGAAATTTCTATATTATATCTTAGAGCTATTTTTTTGTAATAGCTAATCCCAGTTTTATTTTTGATTTATTATTCTCAATGGGAAATTTATAAAAACTGTCAAATATTTTTTTGATTTTTTTTCGAAAATCCCTTTTTTTATTGAAAATATATGATTTATAGCTATTAGCAATAAAAAAATATTTATTTAAATTTTTTTATAAACAGACAAAAAATGTCCTTCATAAAAAGTATAATAAAGAAAATAAAATAAGGAGGTAATTACTATGAACAGTAATTTGAAATTAATTAAAAATGACGCTTTTTACAATGCGGATTTTGATGACAGGATTTTTTTGTACTGGATGCTAAAGTGGCTGAATATTGATACTACAAATAACAATAGCAGAACAGCTCTAAAAAATATGGCTAAAAAATTTGTTGAGGAGATTTTAGGAGAAAAATTGGATACAGAAGATTTTGAAATATATTTTTCAGATTTCAGAAATAATGATGAAAAAGGTAGTTTTACTCAAAGAATTTCTATAGAATCTTCAGTTTTATTAATAATAAATCGGAAAGATAAAAAAGAAAGAAAATACATATATTTTAGAGATTTTTGCGAATACGAATATTCTACGGTATTTTTAGAAGATAGACAAAAAATATTCAGATTACTTAGAAAATATGAAAATTTAGAAGATAACGAAATGGATAAAATAAAAATTGTGTATTTTAAAAGCGAAAAAATTGATAAATATGAAAAGGAAGAAGCGGAAGAAGTAACTATTGTTTATGACATAGACAAATTTTTAAAATTATTTGAAACTTTTGAAAAGGATATAGATGATAGTATATTTGACAGCTATCATAATTATGTCAAATCAAAAAATGGTATTAAAAGTATGAAACATTTTTCTGTTTACGGTTTGTATTGTATTCTTGAAAGATATTTAAATGAAAAAAATGAGAATTATGATGTTTATGAGAGTTTTAATAGTCTAAGATGGATAAAAGATAAATTTTTTGTAGAAATGTTTTATGAGCGGCTGAAAGATAGTAAGCGGTTCATGTTTATATTAAAATGGTTTTCTCTGGATAAAATTCAGGATAAAGATATAAAATTAATTCAAAATGATTTAAAAAATATATTTAATGAATTTGAAATAATTGATTTTACAAAAATGGAAAATGACTCAAAAGAAATTCCTTTAATGAGTTTGGAAATAGATAAAAACAGTTCTTTAAAAGAAATAAAGAATTTAGTAGATGAGATAACAAAAAAATTGGAAATATTTAATCAATTAAAAAGAAGTCAGGATATGAGAAATGATTATGCTGAATATAATGAATCTGACAAATTAAAAAATATAATTCGTCTTAGATATTAGAAAAAGAGGATTTTGATTATTTGACAAAAAAGGAAATGATGCTATAATTAAGATATATTAATAAAATATTTAAACGAAAGGCTTGATTATAGTGGAAAAGGCTGAAAATTCTGAAAAAAAACCATTTAGAATATTAAAAATAATAAAAAGATTATATCAAAAAGAAATAATAAACGGAATTGATTTGGCAAATGAATTTAATGTTGATGAAAAAACAATACAGAGGGATATAGGAACTTTAAGAAATTATTTTTCAGAAGAAAATGGATCGGAAATAAAATATTCCAAATCCAAAAAAGGATATTATCTTGAAAATAGTGGCGAAGATACCTTTTCCAATGAGGAGATTTTAGCTATAAGTAAAATTATTCTTGAAAGCAGAGCTTTTAATAAGGATGAAACGCAAAAATTGATAGATAAGTTGAGTAATCAGCTATCAGGAAATGACAGGGAAGTAGTAAAAGAATTAATATCCAATGAAAAATTTAACTATATTCCTCTGCAACATGGGGAATGCTTGTTAACAAATATTTGGAATTTGGCACAAAGTATAAAAAATCAGGAATGGCTTTATTTGAATTATATTACAAAAGAAAAAAAAGACAGAAAATATAACGTAAAGCCTTTATCTATAATGTTTTCCGAATATTATTTCTATTTGATTGCATATATTGAAAATAAAGAGGAATATCCTGCTATTTTAAGAATAGATAGGATTACTGAAATAAAAAATACAAATAAAAAATTTAAAATTGCTTATTCGGAAAAATTTAAGGACGGAGAATTCAGAAAATATATACAATTTATGCATACAGGACCTCTTACAAAAATAAAATTTAAATATAAAGGGTATCTTGAATATGTTTTGGATAAGTTCCCAACTGCTAAAGTATTGGATAATGAAATAATTGAAACAAAAAATTCAAGCTTTACAGTATATACTGTTGTAATTGAAGTTTATGGAAGTTTTGGAGCTGAAATGTGGTTAAAAAGTCAGGGAGATTATGTTGTTGAATATGAAATTTTGAAATAAACTTAGAATTTTTAAAATTATACTAAAAAAATTTTTTGAATAATGAAATTTCGGAAATTTGAAAATAATTAACTCGAATAAAATGTTTTAGGAGTTTACAATAAAATAAAATATATATGAAGAAAGAAGGGATTTGAAATGGAAAAAAATAATATTTTTAATTTTGCAACATCTGAGTTGTCGCAGGATGCTTTTATATGTTGGCTATGTAATTGGGTAAATCTTGATGATAATAATTTATCAGAAGATGAGAAAAAATTAAAAGCACTTGCAATTGAATTTGTTGAAGAAATGTCAGGTGAAAAGCTTGAAAATAGAAAAGTAAATATAAGAAGGCAATATCAGAAAATAGATGTATTATTGGAAATTCAGAATAAAACAGAATTTATAACTAAGGAAAATGAGAAAAATCCTGTAATAGATATATATGTAATAATAGAAGATAAAGTAGGAACAGTATTGCATAGTGATCAGCTAAAAAGGTATGAAGAATTAATATCTGTCAAAAATGATGAAGAAAATGAAAATAGAGCTAAAATAAAGACGGTTTATTATAAAATATATGATGAAAATAATGTAGAAAAATTAAAAGAGAATGGTGTAAATGTAATATTTGAAAGAAAAGATATTTTAAAATTATCAAAGAAATATGAAAATAGCATTGATAGTGTTATATTTAAAAATTATTACGATTATTTGAGTAATATAGAAAACGATATAAATTCGTATAAAGATAAGAAATTAGAGGACTGGAATTCAAATTGTTATATCGGGTTTTTTAAAGAATTAAAAAGAGAAGAAAACTGTTTAAAACATGCTGTTGGAAGAGAAAATGACTGCGGTTGGAGTTATGTAAATAATTCATCAGGGGGATTTATGGGATTATGGTGGTTTCCATTAAGTGAAGAGAAAGTTAATAAATTGACAAAAACTTCTGATGAAGATATTTATTTACAAATAGAGCAGTATAATCAGAAAAATATATTAGCAATAAAATATTCAGTTCCTAAAGAAAATAAAAATAATAAAGAACTTTCAAAAGAAGATTTTGAAAAGAAAGTAAAAATTGCTTCTGAAAAGCGTAAGAAACTTTTTTCTGAATTGGAAAATATACTAAAAAATGAAGATTTTCAGAAAAAATATTTTAGAGCAGGTCAGTATATGACAGTAGGATATTTAGAGTATAATAGTATTGAGGATTGTAAGGAAAAAATAAAACTTCTTCAGGATGTTTTGATAAAATTATAAAATGATTTTTAATTAAAAGTCTATTTAAAAAAAATAGGCTTTTTTATTTTGTAATTTTTGAAAATCATTTTCAAAAAGACTTCCATTTAACAAAAATCGGGTTATAATATTATGGAAGGAGTGATAAAAATGATTGACCTTAGTAAACTGTCTACTGAAGAAAACAATCCTAACAGCAAAAACATTGAATTACAGGATAGTTTCGAAATTATAAAAAGGATAAATGAAGAAGATAAAAAAGTCGCATTTTGTGTGGAAAAAAAGTTATCAAGTATTTCCCGACTGATAGACGCTATACTTTCAAAATACACGAAAGATACGAGAGTGATATACGTGGGAGCGGGAACATCAGGAAGACTGGGGATACTCGACGCTTCTGAATGCCCTCCCACATATGGAGTTTCATTTGAAAAATTTCAGGGAATAATAGCAGGCGGAAATGAGGCTATATTTAAGGCTAAGGAAAATGCTGAAGATAATAAGGAGCAGGGCAAACAGGATTTAATCAGTCTAAACCTTACTGAAAATGACGCCGTTATCGGACTGGCAGCTTCAGGGAGAACACCTTACGTGCTTGGAGCGGTAGAATATGCAAACAGTATAGGAGCAGTTACAGGGAGTATAACTTGTTCGGAAAATTCCGATTTGTCTAAAGTGAGCCAGTATCCTATAGAAGTTACCGTAGGACCTGAAATTGTTACGGGATCTACAAGGATGAAAGCGGGAACAGCTCAAAAAATGATACTGAATATGATTTCAACAGCCATTATGATAAAAATGGGAAAAGTATTTTCAGGATATATGGTCGATGTAAAAACTTCCAATAGTAAATTAATTGAAAGAGCTAAAAGAATAATAATGAAAACGACAGGCAGTGATTATGAAACGGCAGAAAAAATTCTGGCAGCGGCGTCTAATGATGTAAAAACAGCTATAGCTATGATACTCTTGGACATAGACAGGGAAACTGCAACGGAAAAGCTTGAAAAATACGATAACAATGTAGCAAAATTAATACATGAGTATTCCGATAAAAATGAGAAAAAATAAAGAGTTTGCTCAAAATATAATAAGGATGTCTCATAAGTCAAAAATAATTTTACTAACGTAAATGTTATATATTTTTAAAAATCAACAGATATTATTTTTATTGATTTTATAAA
>CALIJH010000155.1 GCA_938017765.1 uncultured Leptotrichia sp. | reverse complement strand
GTTCCCGTTACAAAGTTTACTGCATTTACTGCTCCTCCTACCTTATCCCCTCTTCTTATCTGTCCTGCTGCTTCTCCTGCCTGTCTTGCTCTGTCCATTATCGGACTTCTTACTCCTGCCGTTACTCCTATATAGCTGCTCTTACTTGTCGTCTTAGTTTCCCTTATGTCTTTTTTTGCTCCGTATACTACATCTCCGTTGTTTATCTCTATTCTTCCATGCTCAAAGTCCGTTGCCGTTATCTCCGCTCCCTTATTTAAGACAGTGTTATGCCCTATATGCAGGCTTGATTTTGCATTTATTATATTCTTTTCACTGTTCGTATTCTGTGTCTTGCCATATCCTGCCGTTATACTGCTTCCTGTCCTGTTTACACTAAATCCTTTCCTGTTTTCTTCATGATAGTAGCTGTTATGCAGCTCCCTTGCATCTGTCGTTACCTTTCCTCCTATATAGCTGTTATCCCCTATATGGATATTACTTCCCACTGCATTCAATGTTCCCGTTATGTTAGCATTTGCTCCTATCTTAAAGTTGCTTGCCACATTTTCCTCATTATGGCTTTCCGTATAGTTACTTCTCTTTGAAAATGAACCCTTACTGCTTCCCCTTATCGTCTTGTCGTATTCATTTACTTCGGATACTGCATTTACTTTTCCTACTGTCAGTCCTTTTCCGTCTTCAGCTATGAATGCCGACCCTTCAAGGTTTATCTCATTTACTTTCCCGCTTATCTTTTCCGCTACTATTCCTGCTCCTACATACTCTTTTGACTTGTATGTCTGATTGTTCTTCTCATCTCCGAACCTGTCATTCCCTTTCAGTTCTAGACCTTTTTCATTTATGTTTCCTTTTAAATCAAGTTCTATTTCCTTTCCTACTAATGCTCCGCCTGTACTGTTATAGTCCTTTCCCTCTATCCTTACTTTCTTTCCTGTTATTTCCCCTATATTTCCTATTGTTTCATATTCCGTATGGTTATTTTCACCTAAATTGAACCCCTGTCTTTCTTTTGTCGCATCGTTAAATATATTTCCTTTCTTTGCGACAAGTTCAACCCCCTCTACTCCTGCTATCTTTCCTCCTATATTTTCTATGTCCCCTTTTATTGCTTCTATTTTTACTGTCTTTCCTACTATCTCCCCTCTTTCATTTGTTACCGTCAGGTTTTTTATCCTGTCTCCCCTTATTTCCGTTACCCCTGTCAGGCTTCCTATTCTTAATCCTCTGTTCTCAAATTCTCCCTCTCCCCTTATTATCGTCTTTTCTGTTCCGTATATCCTGCTTCTTCCGTCCACTTCCAGTTTTTCCATTGTCGCCTTTGACAGATATATCTTCGGCACAAGGGCTTTCTTTCCGTTTACCGTCTCATATTCATACCATATTATGTCATTCTTTAAGCTGTTTATCTGTTCCTTTGTCAGTGCCACTCCCTGTCTTAGCTTCAAATCCTCTTTTGCTGTCGTCGCATTGTCTATCAGTCGTCTTGTAAGCTCACTTCCCGATATTCCGTTTATTAATCTTGTTCCGAGTTTTTCTATCAGTGTCTGTTCTATTAAAAGATTGTCATAATATGCGTCTCCTAAGAGTTTTACCCTGTCCCAGTCTTCCCTGTATCCCATTCTTTCAAGAAAATATTCTCCACCGTAATAGTTTCCTCTTGTTATGAATTCCGTCCTGTTTTCAACTATATATTTTGAACTCGGATCAGTTGCAGGTATATACAGGCTTCCTATGCTTATTCCTCTTCTGCTTCCTATATCTTCATTTTGCGTAGCTATTCCCGATATATTAAGGCTTCCTATATTTACTGATATTATTCCCGTATTAAGTATATTTTTTATTCCCGTTACATTCTTTACCGTCTCTATATTCTGTCCTGATATATTCCCCTGATTCCCTGCTCTTTTCAGTATCTCTCCTCTTGCACTTTCGTATCTTTCGGTTACTATTTTTGCCCTGTCGATTTCCACTTCTTTTCCTTCTATTACGCTTGGCTGTCCTGATACATATGCCACCCTTGGGCTTACTACAAGAAATCTTTCATAATTTACGGGGTATCTGCTCTTACCGTGATGTTTACTCTTCCACCAGTTCAGTTTTTCTGCTCCGTCTGTCATTTGTATGGGGTTATTTTCATCTATCGTTACCCTGTGTACTATTCTTGGAGATGTTATGCTGTTCTTTTCTTCTGCCGATATTATTCCGTCTGTATTGTTCAGTTCCTCTTCCGCTTTTATCGTTATATTTTTCCCCGATATTACTGCATGGGTTGTCTTGGCTTCACTTTCTATCTTATTTACTAATGGTGTTACCGGATATTCTGCCGAACCTGCCGTTATGTCTCCCTGTTCAGTATATTTCTTCTGTCTTACCGTGTCTTTCAGTTCATTGAATATATATGAGACTTTTCCTTTCCCTCCGTATGTACTTAGAAAATACTCAAATACCGCTTCCTTGTCTTCCGTACTTCCCGAGTTTGTTTCCCTCGGTCTTAATACCCACCCTTTATATACTTCCGCTGCACTGTTAAATCTTATTCCGTTCCATGTCTCCCAGTACACCTTGTATTTTGACAGGTCTTTTGTTTCCCCTACGTTTTCTATCTTCCGTCCTGTCAGCTTTACGTCTCCTCCGCCTCTTATCTTTCCTACCGTATTGTCTATTTTATCTGCCGTCAGTGTTATATCTTTTTGCGACAGTATTTCAGCTCCTACATTTTCTATGCTGCCTTTCATTTCAGCTTCTATCTTTTGTGTCGCATATATTGTTTTTCCTTTGCCGTTTTTTAAGTTTCTTCCTTTGAATTTCAGTTCATTTCCTGCTATCAGGTCCTTATTTTCTATATCTTCTGCTGTTGTAAATGTACCTTTTCCCGTTTCTATTTTCCTATTGTTTTCAAGGCTCAATGAATTTGTTGCAAGGTCATTGGCATTTATCTTATTATTATTTATTATTTTACTGTCCGCATTTATTGTACCTTTATCTACTGACAGCTCATTATTGTTTATGAAGTTGCTGCTGTTTACTGTAAGGCTGTTTGACATTATCTGTCCGTTGTTTTCTATGTTTCCTTCCGTCTTTAATGTGAGGTTTTCCGTTTCAGTTTTTCCGTTATTTACTATGGTTTTTGAATTAAGTGCTGCACTGTTTGCAGTTATTGTTCCCTTATTTACTGTTTCCTGATTTATTTCTGCATTCAGGCTGTTTGCCTTTATCTCTTTTCCATTTTCAAGCTTTTCCCCTCTTATATTCAATATTCCTGCATTCAGTATGTTGCTGTTTATTATATTTCCCGATGTTGTTATATCTGCATTTCCTGAAAGGATTTTTCCTTCATTTATTAGATTTTTTGATGATATTTTCAGTTTATCAGTTGATACTGTTCCTTTATTATCAAAATCATTATATACCTTAATATCGGCTGTTGTTACGTCCACTTTTTCGTTATTTACGAAACTTTCCGTTTCCATACCGAGGTTATTTGATATTATTTTATCACTATTTATATTCTTACTCTTTATTGTCGCTTTTTCTGCCGTTATTTCCTTACTATTCAGATTATCCGATTTAATATTTAGTTTATCTGCCGCTATTTTATTACTTTCTATGTTTCCCGATTTTATATCAAGGTTATTTGCCGTAAGACTTCCTGTATTATGTATTTCTTTGTTTATTTTCAGTTCTATATTTCCTGCTTCCGCTATATTGCTTCTTAAACTGTTTCCTATTATGTTTAATGTATTTCCTTTTACCGTTCCGCTATGTATGTTGTTTCCTTTCAGTTTTAATATGCCTGCCTGCATTTCATTACTTGTGATATTGTTTCCCTCTATATATGCCTTATCTGCATATATTTCGTTACTTCTTATATCTCCTGCTGCTTTTAAATTAAAATTATTGGCAGTTATTTTATTACTGTCAATATTCTTTCCCGTTATATTCAGATTTTCTGCCGTTATGCTTCCCGTATTTCTTATATCCCCTATTATTCTAAAGTCTATATCCCGTGCTTTTGCCTCATCCGTTTTCAGACTGTTTCCTGTTATGCTTACGGTATTTCCTCTTATTGTTTTACTTTCCGTATTTTCTGATTTCAGTATTATTTTTCCTGCTGTTATGCTATCTGTTTTCAGATTTCTTGCTGTTATATTGAGGTTATTTGAAAGTATGTTTTTACTGTCCACATTATTACTTATTATGAGGTTTGTATCCTGTCCTTCCATACTTTCCGAATAAAGATTATCCCCTTTTATATTTATCCTGTCTGAAGCTATCTTCTTACTTCTTATGTCTTTTGCCGTAAGGTTAAAGTTTCCTGCCGTTATTTCATTATTCTTAAAGTTACGGGCTGTTATGTCTACATTCTGTCCTGTTATTTCTTTCCTGTTTTCAATATCTTCTGCCTTTATGCTTATACTGTTTCCGTTTATTTTTTCACTTTCCAGATTTTCTGAAGCTATTTCTACATTCTTTGATACTACTTCCTTTATATCTGCATTTCCTTTTATTTTCATTCTTATACTTTCTTCCGAAAGTACGCTTGATTTGAGGTTTACCCCTACACCTTTTTCTGTCGATATGATATTTATCTGTCCGTTTGAATAGATTGAACCCAATGCTCCTGCATTCAGTGCAAGGGCAGGTTTGTTATCCGATGTTGTAATTGGTGTTACTATCCCTGCAAGACTGACTTCATTTTGCCCCAGTATTATATTTATGTCTTTCTTACCTACTATTCTTCCTGTCAGTTCCTGTGTCCTTGTTATTATGTCTACCCTTTCTACATCCGATATGTCAAGTCCTTTTTCTCCTATTATTACCTTTCCGTCCCTTGCCGTAAATGATACGATATCTCCGTCCTGTATGTTTATCTTTCCTGTTACAAGACCTGCCCTGTTTACATTTATGAAGCCCCCTCCGTTTACATATATTCCGTTTTCATTTGCTATGAAAAGGTTTATGGGTCTTTTTGACAGTGCAGATATGTATCCTTCTATTTCACTTCTGTTTGACCCCGTTACCCTGAATACCACTGTCCCGGCTTCCTGTCCGGGTCTTAAGTTCGGGTTGGGGTTTACTATTCCTGAAAGGTAGCCTCTTCCCACTCCCGTATTGTTTAATATTTCCACTCCCCTGCTGTCCACGTTAAATTCCTTGAATGAATTTACCGATGTGCCTTTAGGTGAGGGTGTGGATATGTTTATTACGGGAACCCCATTAGGAGCCTTGTCCACACTTACATTCTGCTGTACATTACTGTCTACTTCTATCCCCGCTCCAAATATATTTATATTCAAAAAGAACAGCAGTAATGTCGCTGTTATCCTCTTTACTATTTCCTGCAATATGTTTCCTTTTTCTTTCATATATGCCCACTTCCTCTATATTAGATTTTGTTATTATATATCTTTTATTTCCTTACTGTTCAGATATTATCCAATTAAAATTTACTTTCTTTAACTTTTCATTTTTTATTCTGACATACAAACATATATCTATTTGTTATTTTACATTCTGTTACTTTATTTTTTATTATTCCAATTTTTTTATTTTGACTTCTATTTACTTATTTTAATCAAATGGCTTATATTTCATTGTTTCATTGTTTCATTATTTTATTATTTTATTGTTTTATTATTTTATTATTTTATTATTTTATTGTTTTATTGTTTTATTGTTTTATTGTTTTGATATTAGATATTTGTTCATTTTAATATGCCTTTATATCTTTTATTTTAATATACTATGTTTTAAATATTTCCTTATTTTAAAAATTTATCAACAAACTCTTTATCACTAAATGTTACAAAAATATGTATCCTAATATTTTAGACTGTAAAAAATATATTTATGAATTCTTCTAAATTTTACAATGAAAAACAGGAAATGAACCTTAGAAAAAATCATCCATTTTGATTTTTTCTTAGTGAATGACTGTTTTGAATAAGTAAAATTTTGCAAATGAAATAAATATATTTTTACAGTACA
>CALIJH010000154.1 GCA_938017765.1 uncultured Leptotrichia sp. | reverse complement strand
AACTGAAAATATCATTTTGAAAATAAGGTCTCATCATTTTATTTAAATCTTTTCTTTCTTTATCAGTATCGGATTCATAATATTTTCCGTCTTTATAATAAATCTTTTCTTTTTTATAATTATCATTAATATCACTTATAAATATTCCTGTCCAAAAATTAGAAGACATTTTGTTTAATACTATTTTTCTATAATATTCAATATTGTTTTCTCTATAAAGATGAAACAACTCATAATTATCACGACATAAGTCATCAATAGTTTTATCTTTTCTGTTATACACTTTTTCCAGTCCTGCTATTACAAATTTGGACTGCGGTTTCTGCATAAAAGAATAAATAAAAATGGGAAGAAGAAACATTAAAATAGTTGATAATATTATAATAAGTAATATTTCTAATTTTTTTCTCATTATTTGCTCCTTTTTAATTCTTTATATAAAATATTGAATTAACGGGAACGACCAGGGTTAGTTTTATGTTCTTCCGATTTATCAAAAATATCCAAAATTTTTTGTTTTACTTCATCACTATTTTCTCCCCAAAATAAATCCATAATAATTTTCTCCGACTTTCCTTTATCTTCTCTTGACATATCAGCCATTCCGGCGGAATTATAATGCTTTTCATCAAAAGTCTTTATATCATTCAAAAATTTATCAATATTTTTTTTAATAAGCGAAAAATCAGGAAACTTCAATTTAAATGAATTTGCAAGTGCTTCCATAAAATTTTGTTTTTCCTTCTCATATTGATATTTAATAAAATTTCCAAATTTTAAAAACTTAGCAGCCTGTTCGGTATTTAATAATAAATGTGCGTGGGCACGTATTTCCTGACAAAAGTTATATTTATTTTCTCCTGAACCTGACCATATATCCGCGACCTGATTCAGAGTCTGGTCTCCCTCTTTCAAATAGTTTAATATAGCTTCTCCTACTTTTTGAGAATTATTGAAAACAGAATAATATTTTGTTAGATTTTTCATTTCATTTTTAGTCATATAATGACTTTTTTTATTACTTCTAAAATGAACATGTGTAAAAACAGCTTTGTCCATTGGCTCATTTTTGATTATATAGTCAAAAACGGATTTCCCTTTTTCACTTATAAATTCTCCAAAAGGTACAGCAACAGCTTTTTTATCTGTCCTTACAATGAACAATCTATATTGTCCGTCAATTTTTGCTAAAACAAATTTTCCTTTTACTTTTTTATCAGGATTTTCATAAGTAATCGGCTCTTTTATTTCATAATAAAGCTGCCCATTTTTAGAAACCCGTTTTATAGTCTTATTTTCCATACCGGCTATTACTACTTTTCCATATATTGATTGAGTATCAGTCGAATTTACAGCTCGGTTATTTGGATTGTTAATTAATGTGTTGCTTTCTAAATCATAAAGTTCTGCCATAATTATATCATCTTCCTTTCTATTTTATATTAAATTTTTTTGTTTCTAAGATCTTTTTGTCTTACTTTCTTAAATTTGCCTCCTTTCTTAAAAATATAAATAAAATATTTTGAAATATTCTATTTTTAAAGCATTCTAGAAAACATATATAGAATATCAAAATATATTTTTTGAAAACAAGTATTTGGATTATATTTCTTAGAAAAATTTATTTATTATACTTTATTAAGTGAATAATATAATAAATTAATAAAAATATTTATCTATCATTATCTATCTATGTTAGTTCTATGTTAGTTTTTTGATTTATTATTTTTGCAGAATACTGAATGTTATTTTTTTTAATATAACATAATATTTTACATATTTCAAGTTCAATTTTTTGAAAATAAGGATATTTCAATATATGAAATTTTATCTATCAGGATTTTATCTAAAATAAAATCATTTCCAACAAAAATAAACATTAAAAAACAATAACCTGTTTGCCAATATTTAACAGTTTTTTATTTTATGTTTTTTCTAATCTTATATTTTATAGGGCTATTCTAAAAATTGGGAATACAACTGCTGTATGAATTGCAGAATTTATTAATTTCTGCTATAATTTACAGAACTCTGATAAAACAAAATAAAATCGGATTTACAACTAAAATTTATAATCCAAATTTTTAAAGATAACAGAATTACTGAAAAAATAATATAAAAAAATAATAATAAACAGAAAACAGGAGAAAATATGAGCAAAAAAATAACTTATGATTATTGTAATAAATTAGTGAAAGAATTTGAAAAAACCATAAAAAACCCTATAAAGGAAAAAACTTCGGCTTACTATACGGGAGTAGACTTGGGAACATCATGTATCGTCCTTGCTGTACTTGATGAAAATAAAAAACCCGTGGCAGGAGCTTATAGATATGCCAATGTTGTAAAAGACGGAATGGTTGTCGATTATATAGGAGCTGTAAGAATTGTCAGGGAACTGAAAGAAGAAATAGAAGAAAAATTGGGAGTTACTCTAATTTATGCAGCCGCAGCAATACCTCCCGGAACTGAAAAAATTGACGGGGGAGCTGTAAAAAATGTTGTAGAAGCTGCAGGCTTTGAGCTGACGAACCTTTCAGATGAGTCTACTGCCGCCAATGAAGCATTGCAAATTCAGAATGGAGTTATCGTCGACGTAGGGGGAGGAACTACAGGAATTTCAATATTTAAGGATGGCAAAGTAGTATATATTGCCGATGAAGCTACAGGAGGAACACACTTTTCCCTTGTAATAGCAGGAGCATACCGTATGTCTTTTGAAGAAGCGGAGCTTTTTAAAAGGAATAAAAAAAATTATGACGAAGTCTTTGGACTTTTAGTTCCTGTAATTGAAAAAGTGGCTTCGATAGTTCAAAAGCATATAAAAGATTATAAAGTAGATGAAATTTGCCTTGTAGGGGGAACAACATGTCTCGACGGGATAGAAAAAATTATAGAAAATAAAACAGGAATAAAAACTACAAAACCTAAAAATCCTATGTTTGTAACACCGTTAGGAATTGCATTAAGCTGTAAACAGGGGTAATATTTGATAGATATAATAGATAGATTGACAGTATAATCTGTCATTTTTTTATTTGAAATAAAAACTGATATATAATATAATCAGGTAAACAGAGAAGAAAGACAGAGAAAAAAGGGGGAAGATAAAATGAGAATAAAGCAGGAATTAAATAACAGTCTGAAAATAAAACAGAAATTTTCGCAGAAACATTTAAGCTCTTTAAAGTTTTTAAAAATGAATAAATTTGAACTGTTTGAATTTTTAAAAGCGGAAAAAGAAGAAAATCCCCTATTGGAAATAGAAAATGAAGAATATTTTTTTTCAAAATTCGGACAGAAATCAGAAAATTTGGATATTTTCAGCGGAAAAGATATACCCCGGCAAAAAACAAGAGAAGATTTTATACAGAATATAAAACTACAGATAGATAATACGGCTTTTTCTTCCGAAGAAAACGAAATTTTAGATTATATATTGAATTCTGTCGATGAAGCAGGTTTTTTAAATATTGAGATAAAGGAAATAGCCAAAAAACTGAACTGTAACAAAGAAAAAGTACATTATATACTGAATTTGGTAAAAGAAACTGAACCTAACGGAATAGGCACAAGGAATTTGAAAGATTTCTTTAAATACCAGTTGTATAAAAAAGGAATAAAAGACACAAAACTTATGAAATTAATAGAAATTTATCTGAAAAATATAGGAAACAAAGCAATGATATGCAACAAATTGAATGTATCCGAAGAAAAATTTTTTGAATACATTAATATAATAAAAAAATTAAAATTAAAACCGTTAGAAGAAAATCCTTATGAGAAAACGGAATATATTTTTCCTGATATTATTATAAAAAAGAAAAGCGGCAAATGGGAAATAGAGCTAAATGAAAAAATATATAAAAGTATAGGAATAAACAGAACATATGCAACCCTTGCCGAAAAATCGGAAGACAAGGAAATAAAAGAATATTTAAACGAAAAAATCAAAAAAATTAATTTTATAAGGGAGTGCATTGAAAAAAGAAACTCTACATTATATGAGATAGGAAAGTTTATTCTGAACAGACAGATAAGGTACTTTGAAAAAAAAGGAGAAATCATCCCTATAAGGCAGAAAGATGCTGCCATGGAAATGAATGTCCATGAATCAACCATAAGCAGAGCGGTGAAAAATAAATATCTTGATTCGCCAAGAGGAACGGCAGCCCTGAAATCTTTTTTTTCAACAGGATATACTTCCAAAGAAATGATTGACGGAGAAAAAAATAATATAAGTTCCATAACCATAAAAAAATATATCAGTGAAATTATAAAGAAAGAAAGTGAAAATAATAGCGTATACAGTGATAAAAAAATTTCTGAATACATTAATGAAAAGTATAAAATAGAAATTTCCAGAAGAACAGTCTCAAAATACAGGAAAGAACTGAAAATAGGTAATAAGAATATTAGGAAAATAGGCAGGGAAAAATAATGAAAGAAACTGAAATAGTGGAAAAAATTATTAATATAATTGAAAAAGAGGATAAAAGAAATCCTCTGACCGATGAAGAAATTTCTGAAAAATTGAAAACAAGCAGAGAAATCATAACTAAAATCAGAATAGAGCAAAAAATTTTAAATTCGAGAGAAAGAAATACGGACAGACTAAAAAAGGATATTGGAATAATCCTGAAAGAAGAAGGAAAAATATCAAACAGAAAATTGACAAAAAAATTGAATGAAATAGGATATAATATCGGAAAATATGCTGTAGATAGGGTATACAGTGAAATAATTTCCGATTATACCGAAATGTCCGAAAAAGAAATAAAAGACGATAAGATAACCCATGATTATAAAGAAATGGCTGAAAACGAAAGAAAAGATTTTAAAAAAATAATAAAACCTGCAAAAAATGAGGAAAATATTTTTGAAAAATTTATAGGTTATGATAAAAGTCTAAAAAACAGTATTGATAAACTGAAAGCGGCAGTAATGTATCCTCCGAAAGGACTGCATACTATAATTTACGGTGAATCAGGAGTAGGAAAAAGCTATCTGGCTGAACTGACCCACTCTTATGCGATAACTACCGACAATTTTTCCGATAATGCCCCTTATTTTGAGTTTAACTGTGCAGACTATGCCGACAATCCTCAATTATTAATTTCCCAGCTTTTCGGATATTCCAAAGGAGCTTTTACAGGTGCCGATGAGGATAAAAAAGGGATAGTCGAATTATGTAACGGCGGAATTCTTTTTTTAGATGAGATACACAGGCTCCCCTCTGAAGGACAGGAAATCCTGTTTTCCCTTATGGACAAAGGGAGATATCGCAGACTTGGAGAAGTGAATACAGACAGAAAAAGTAAAATAATGATTATAGCGGCTACTACGGAAGCTCCTGACAGTGCCTTACTCCTGACATTCAGAAGAAGAATACCTATGAGTATAAAAATACCTCCTTTAAATGAAAGAACTCCCGAAGAAAAACTCGAACTTATAAAATATTTCCTATACGAAGAAAGTCTGAGACTGAAAAAGAAAATACGCATAAAAAAGGAAGTGATAGAAAATTTTCTGGAAGTAGTCTATCCCGGAAATATAGGTCAACTGAAATCCGAAATTCAGGTGAGTTGTGCCAAAGCATTTTTAGAGTCAAAAATCGAAAATAAAGAAGAAATAGAAATAAAAAAAGAATTTTTTATAGACGTTTCAAGAAGAAGACTGAATCTAAAAATAAAAAACCTGTTAGAAAACGAATACATCATTTTACCCAATAAAAACAATAAACGAATTTCAAATAAAAATATTTCCCAAATAGGAAATTCAAATATATATCAGAAAATAGAAAAAAAGTATGATGAGCTGAAAGAAAAAGGAATAGAAATTAAAAAAATAAATATTCTCTTGGAAGAGGAAGTAAAAAAAGAATTTCTCGAAAACATCATGAAATTCAATAAAAAAGAATTTAACTATAAGGAATTGCAGCAGATAGTAGGAGAGGAAGTTTTGGAATCGGTCGTAAAAGCTTATGAGCTGGCAAAGATAAGCTTTCCGGACCTGAATTCCCAGATTGTGTTCCCCCTTTCAGTTCATATAAAAACGTCTATTGACAGAATAAAGGAAGGAAAACAGATTAACGTATCTGTTTCGGAAAATTTCAAAATAAGTAATGAAGCTGAAATGAAAATAGCAGAAAAAATGCTGAAAATAATAAATGAAAAATGCTATCTGAATTTTCCTCTTTCAGAAATAGGACTTATCGCAATGTATCTGAAAGAATTTAGAAAAAACAGTAAATATAATGAAAAAATAGGGTTGATTGTCCTATCGCACGGAAAAGTGGCAACAGGTATGGCTGATGTAGCAAATAGAGTTTTAAATGAGGAATATGCAATCGGGCTGGAAATGGACTTTTCGGATACACCTCAGTATATGTTTGAAAAAACTGTAAATCTGGTCAGACAGATTGACAGGGGAAAAGGATGTATTATACTGGCAGATATGGGTTCACTGCTCAATTTTGAAGAAAAAATCAAGGAAAGAACAGGTATAAATGTAAAAATCATAGGCAGAGTTGATACACTAATGGTCATAGAATGTATGAGAAAAGTTCTGTATACTTCCGAGAATATCGAAGAAATAGCAACCGAAATAGATGAAAAAAATACAAGGACTGAAAAGAATAACGGACTGAAAAAAAAGAAAATAATACTCTGCCTCTGTATAACAGGGCAGGGAGCCGCACAGAACTTAAAAAATCATTTGAGTGAAAGACTGAAAAGTGTTCTGGATGAAGTGGAAATAATAACAAAAGGATACATTGAAGGAGAAAACACCGAAGAAATAATAAAACAGCTAAACAGAAAATACGAGATCCTGGCAGTTATCGGAACGTTCGAAACCGATGAAAAAATAAACAATCTGGATTTTATTTCCATTGAAGAAGCCTATCAACTTAAAGGAATTAAAAAAATAAGAGAAATTTTGAAAAGAAAAATTGCTTTTAATAAAAATAATTTAGACGAAATACTGAATACAGATTTTATCCGACTGAGCGACTTGAAATATAAAGAGGAAATATTAGATGCAATGATTGGTAAAATGAAAGAAAAAGGAATGGTAAAGGATGAATTTTTACTAAGTGTCTATAAAAGAGAAAGTTCAGTCGCTACTTATCTGAACGGCGGTATAGCAATACCTCATGGAGAAAGTAGATTTGTCAATGAACCGTGTATTTTTATAACAAAATTGGACAAACCCGTAATATGGGACGGAGCGAATATGGCTGATATTGTATTTTTATTAGCTTTAAACGAAAACTCAAAAAAATATTTTGAACAGCTATATAAAATAATATCAGATGAAAACACAGTAAATACAATAAGAAATGCAAAGACAAAAGAAGAAATCTTAAAAATATTATGTAAAAATACAGAACCGGTCAATTAGTTGGCACGGTTCTTGCTTTATATAAAGGCAAAGACAAAATATTAGTATAAGGAGGGAATTATGAATGTACAGGAATTTCCCAAAATAACAGTTATACTGAGGGGATACAGCTATAAACAGATACGCCTGATAGTCAGTATTTTAGTAAAAAACGGTATTAATTCAGTAGAAATAACGATGAATACTGAAAAAGCCGCCGAAATAATAAAAAAAATAAAAACGGAATTCGGCGAAAAAATATTAATCGGAGCGGGAACGGTTACTACTATGGAAGAAGCAAAAGAAGCAGTAAACGCAGGAGCTACTTTTATTTTATCTCCAATTATGCTCGAAAAAGAAATTTTAAATTTCTGTAAATCAAAGAAAGTAATAACTGTACCGGGAGCATTTTCTCCCACTGAAATAATACAAAGTTTCAGAGACGGAGCGGATATTGTAAAAATATTTCCTGCTGACAGACTGGGAAAAAAATATATCTCGGATATAACTGCTCCTTTAGGTGAGCTGCCTGTAATGGTAGTAGGAGGAATAAACAAGGAAAATGTAAACGACTATTTTAAAAGCGGTGCTAAATATGCGGGAATAGCTTCGGGGATATTCAATAAAGAGGATATATTATCAGAAAATGCAGAAAATCTTGAAAAATCTTTAAAAGATTTTATTAATAATCTCGAAATATAGAGAAAGGAGTCAAACTTTATGGGTGAGCATATAAATTTTAATAAAGAGCTTATTTATAAAAAAGAAAGCACTTTAAAAAAGAACGAAGTTCTTGCTGAAATGGCAGAATTATTGAGGAAAAACGGATTTGTAAAAGATACATACGGCGAAGCCCTTATCAAAAGGGAAGAAGAATATCCTACAGGACTGGAAACTGGAGAAATAAATGTTGCCATTCCTCACGTGGATGTCAAGCATGTAAATGAAGCTGCCATTGCAGTAGGAATTCTGAAAAATCCCATAGATTTCAATAAAATGGAAGAACCTGAAAACAGTACAGCTGTCCGAATTATAATAATGCTCGCATTGGACAGTCCTCATGGGCATATTGATATGTTGGGAAAAATTATAGAAATGATAAAAAACAGGGAAACATTAAATCAGCTTGTAAAAGAAGATAATAAAGAAGAAATTTATAAAATTATATCAAAACATTTATTATAGGAGGTTATTATGAAAAAAATACTGGTAGCATGCGGAAATGGGATAGCAACTTCCACAGTTGTATCCACTAAAATAAAAGAAGCCTGTGAAATCAACGGAATTTCTGTTATGATTTCTCAATGCAAACTGTTGGAAGTGGAGTCCAAGTATAAAGATTATGATTTATTAGTAACAACAGGAAAATTTACAGGAGGAGAAGTCAGTATTCCGTCAATAGGAGCTATTTCCCTGCTGACAGGAATAGGAGAAGAAGAAACAATACAGGAAATATTGGATAATTTAAAAAGTTAAAAATAAAAGGAGAGATAAAACATGAATTTTTTATATGGAGTATTTGACACATTATTAAAAGCAGGACCGACGGTTCTATTACCGATAATAATAACAGTGATAGGTCTTATTTTCAGAGTTCCTTTATCAAGAGCATTTCGTTCAGGATTGACAATAGCAATAGGTTTTATAGGGATAAAACTGGTCATCAATCTGCTTTCATCAAATTTAGGACCTGCGGCAAAAGCTATGGTAGAAAATTTCGGAATAAAATTAGACACTATAGATGTGGGTTGGGGAGCTATCTCAGCTGTAACATGGTCTTCACCGATAATAGCAATCCTGATATTTGCCATATTAATAACTAATATTGTAATGCTTATATTGAAAGCTACAGACACTTTAGACGTGGATATATGGAATTATCATCATCTGGCAATAGTAGGAATTATGGTTTTTGAAGTAACTCATAATATAGTTTATGCGATACTGGCTTCAATCGTTATGGCTATAATAACATTCAAGCTGTCGGACTGGACTGCTCCTTTAGTAGAAGACTATTTCGGACTTCCGGGAGTGTCGCTGCCTACAATGTCGGCATTATCTTCGGTTATAATCGCAGCCCCTCTGAATGCCCTGCTGGATAAAATTCCGGGAATCAATAAAATAGACTTTTCAGTGAAAGATGCTAAAAAATACTTAGGATTCTTCGGAGAACCTATGATGATGGGACTGATATTAGGAGCAATAATAGGATTACTGGCAAAATATTCGATAACTGATATATGTAATCTTGCTGTAAGTATGGCGGCAGTTATGATGCTTATCCCTAAAATGACTTCGTTATTTATGGAAGGACTTATGCCTATATCCGAGGCTGCCAAAAAATTTACACAGGAAAAATTCAAGGGAAGAAAATTTCTTATTGGACTGGATGCCGCTGTAGTTGTAGGAAATCCTGATGTCATAACAACAGCATTGATAGTAATACCTCTGACAATACTGCTTTCAGTAGTACTACCGGGAAACAGAATGTTGCCTTTTGCCGATTTGGCAGTAGTTCCTTTCAGAGTAGCTTTAGTTGTGGCACTGACAAGAGGAAATTTATTTAAAAATATTATAATAGGACTGGCATGTACAGGAGCCATTCTTCTTGCAGGAACAGCAACAGCTCCCGTACTGACTCAGCTCGCAATTAATGTGGGACTCGATTTATCCTCATCAGGAGGAACTTATATTTCTTCCTTCGCGGCAACAAGTTTAACAGTGAGCTATCTAATATACAAAGTATTTACAAGTAATCTGTTTATCAGTGTTCCTATTTTGTTCGCAGTATTTACAGGAACTTGGTATTATCTGGAAAAAATAAAAAAAATAAGAAAAAGTTCAGTTGTATAATTTGAGGAGGAAAAAATGAAAATATCAGATATAACAGTTTATACCGTAAAACCGAGATGGATATTTCTAAAAATAACTACCGATAATGGTCTTGAAGGTTGGGGAGAAATGGTTTCGGGAACTAAAACTGAAACAGTCGTAGCCGGAGCAAAAGAAATGGCTAAAAGGATAATGGGTAGAAACCCCCTCGAAATTGAAAAAATATGGCAGGAACTGTTCAGAGTCTTTTTTAAGGGAGGTCCTATAAATATGACAATAGTTTCAGGAATAGAAATGGCTCTGTGGGACATAAAAGGTAAATTTTACAACGCACCTGTCTATGAACTGTTGGGAGGCTCGGCAAGGGATAAGATAAAAGTATATTCGTGGATTGGAGGAGATAGACCGAGTGACGTCGTAAAAGATGCTCAAGACAGAGTTGACAGAGGATTTGATTCCATAAAGATGAATGCTACTGAAGAACTTCATTATATAGATAATTTTAAAAAAGTGGATGAAGTTGTGGAAAGAGTTGCGGCTTTGAGAGAAACATTTGGAAATAAGCTCAATATAGGGATAGATTTTCACGGGAGAGTTCATAAGCCTATGGCAAAAGTTCTGGCTAAGGAGCTTGAAAAATATAGACCGATGTTTTTAGAAGAAGTAGTCCTGACAGAAAATCAGGAAGCTTTCAGAGATGTTGCCGAACACGTTGTAACTCCTCTGGCTACAGGTGAAAGAATGTATACAAGATGGGGATTTAAGGATATATTTAAATCAGGGTACATTGATATAATACAACCCGATGTGGCTCTGGCAGGAGGAATATCGGAAACAAGAAAAATAATAGCAATGGCTGAAGCATATGATATAGCTGCGGCTCCTCATGCACCATACGGACCTGTGGCATTGGCAGCAACGTTGCAGGTAGACGTATGCAGTCCTAACGTTTTCATACAGGAACAGTCTTTAGGTATTCATTATAATAAAGGTTTTGATTTACTGGATTTTGTTGAAAATAAGGAAATATTCCAATATAAAGACGGATTTGTAGATATTCCCGCTAAACCGGGGCTTGGACTGATAATAAATGAAGACAAAGTAAAAGAAGTATCTTTGGAAGGACTGAACTGGAGTAATCCTAACTGGAAACATTATGACGGTACAAAAGCTGAATGGTAAAAATTAAGATAAGAAAGTACCTCAAAATATAAAATTCTATAGTATAAAAAATAACATTTATTTATTTGGTAAAATTTTACTCATAAAAAACATTCGTTCATTTTTGAAAAAATGAAAACTCGCCTTGTGGCTCAGATAGTTCATTTTTTCTACGATTTACTTCTATTTTTCATTGTAAAATTTTGAAGAATTTCATAAATGTTATTTTTTTATATTACTAATTTTTTTATGTTTTTGAGACAATTCTCTTCCTTAGTTTAGAACTCTAAACAGTTCTCTTAGGCTGCTGTTGAGTAATACAGTGAATATTACCTCCACCATATACTATTTCTACAGTATTTACACCGACCACTTCTTTATCAGGGAATATTTCTCTAATCTGTTTTAGTGCCAAAGTATCGTTCTCATCTCCATATTGAGGTACAATGACACCATTATTTGTAATGAGAAAATTCATATAAGAAGCGATACATATATCTCCGTCTTCACGCGGAAGAGTTCCTTCCACATAATCAATGGCAAAATCTCCCTTTATTGTAACATTTTTTATAGGACAGCAAATTTTATGTATTTTCAGTTTACGTCCTTTGGCATCAGTCATTTCAGATAAACGTCTATATGCATCTTGAGCAGCCTCATAAAATGGACTGTCTTTATC
Organism: uncultured Leptotrichia sp.; assembly: GCA_938017765.1. Taxonomy (GTDB): domain Bacteria; phylum Fusobacteriota; class Fusobacteriia; order Fusobacteriales; family Leptotrichiaceae; genus Pseudoleptotrichia. The sequence goes on along the minus strand of CALIJH010000154.1, from coordinate 8,569 downwards.
TTCGGTATAAATACAGGCTACTTCTCCAGGAGCAACAAAGCAAGCCACATCATCAATATGACCGTTAGTTTCTTCAGGATCTATTCCGTCTTTTAACCATAAGACTTTTTCACAGTTTAAATAATCACACAATTTTTTTTCAATTTCTTCACGTGTCATATGAGGATTTCTTCCTTCACTCAATAAACACATTTCAGTTGTCAGGACAGTTCCTTCTCCGTCAACATGTATAGAACCTCCCTCTAATACAAAATCTGAAGTCCGATAAGAATCTACATTTTCTATTTCACAGACTTTCTGGGCAATCAAATCATCCTGATCCCATGGAAAATATAAACCGTCTACCAATCCACCCCATGCGTTGAATTTCCAGTCAGCAGCACGAAGTTCACCTCTATCATTAATGAGGAAAGTCGGACCGCAATCCCGAACCCATGCATCGTTATTTGACATTTCATAAACCGTTATTTCAGGCGGAAGCTGTCTACGACAGTTCTGAAACTGTTCACGTGATACAAGAACATTCATTTTGGTGAATTTGCTTATTGCTTTTGCAACTTCTGAAAAAGCTTTTTGGGCAGGTTTTCCACCGTCTCTCCAGTTATCAGGTCTCTCAGGCCATATCATCCAGACTTTTTCCTGAGATTCATATTCTGCCGGCATTCTAAATCCGTCATTTTTTGGGGTAGTTTTTTCAATTCTTTTTGCCATTTTATTACCTTCTTTCTTTAATTTATTTTATTTTTTTAATTTATTTTATTTTTTTGATTTTTATAATAAATTCTCCAATTATAATAAAAATTATTGACCCTATGGTAATAGGTAACTGTTTTGACAATGTTTCCGTATCAAATGAGAGAGGTACTGCTGTGAAAATTAATGAAATTATTATGAGTATCATCGGAGTAATTATTAGAATTTTCAACATAGTATCATTTCCACTAACTTTAAAAGGTCTCGGAGTAACAGGATCAATTTTTCTTAATTTATAAAATGCAGGGAAAATAGGAATGTAGGATAACAGAAACATCACGAGATTTAATGAGAAAAATGCCCAGAATAAATCCTGATTAGGTAAAACAGGTGCAATTATAACTATTATTGATGCCACTACTCCATTCATAATTGCAGAACCTATCGGCATATTACTTTTTCTGCTTCTTTTTTTAAAAAATGCAGGCATATCTCCGTTTTCTGCGGCATAACAGGCGGTATTATTAACACCCAATGACCATGAAATCATATTCCCGAATAAAGTCAGTAAAAATAGGAATGCCATTGTAATAATAAACCAACCTCCTGTGGAATTTGTTAAAAGTTTGAAACTGTCTATCATTCCACTGCTTGTACTAATCTGTTCTGTAGGAATTGCAACTCCTATTCCGAATGCAGAAAAAATATAAATTCCCGCGATTACCAAGCCTGCGGCAATAATTGATTGGGGAATCTGTTTTTTTGGATTTTCCATATCATCGGCAAAAGTACAAATGACTTCAAAGCCCAGCAAATTAAAAATAATGACTGAAATATAAGACAGACTGTTTAAGTTGAAAGAAGGAAGAAGTGATTTTAACGTTATTTCATTAGCCATTCCTCGAGTCAGGGCTGTATACACTCCCAATCCTCCGACCAGCAATGCCAAAATCATTTTTATGACTGCGGCACCATTTAATATCCATATACTGTCACTTACTCTATAAAAACTTATCCAGACTATAACCCATATGAAAATCAGCTCAATAATAATTTGTACAAAAACTGAAAATTCCATACCTGTAATTATGGACAACAAACCGGGACACATTACTGCAAGGGAAGCAAGCCATAAAGGAAAATTAATCCAATAAAACCATGATACTCTTGCCCCCCATTTATGACCATATGCTTTTGTAACCCAATCATATATTCCTCCGTCTCCAATATATGTTGTACCTAACTCCGACGAAATAAGCCCGTAAGGCAAAAGAAATGCAATCAGTAAAAAGAGCCACCAGAAAAATTGGGAATTTCCGATAGCAGCTACAGGAGCTGCAGCTTCGGCAACAAAGACTACACAGATTACAGATAAAATAGCACTGAACAGACTGAATTTTTTATTATTTTCCATATCTTTTCCTTTCCTGAATATTTTTCCTTTTCCGAATACATAGAAAAGATAAATATTAAATATTATATTTCGATTATTTTGCTCTAATTAATTTTTTACTCTTATTATTTCAAAAACTTTTCAAATTCTGTTTTTGCTTTCATTTGTTTTTCTAAATTATATGGATTTTTTTCAGTATAATCCCTTAAAAGATAAACTAATAAACCCCGAATCGAAGTCAAACGGTTTTCCGCCTCATCAAAACAGATAGAATTTGCTCCGTCCATTACTTCATCAGTTACTTCTTCTCCTCTTGTTGCAGGCAGACAGTGCATAAATTTGCAATTTTTGCCCGCTTTCATCATCATTTTGTTATCTACCTGATATTTAGGAAAAAAAATACCCATACGTTCTTCCTCTGACAGTTCAGCTTCGTATAATCCATACCAGACATCCGTATAAAGGAAATCTGCCCCGACAATTGAATCTTCATTGTCAGTTACTGTATATTTCCCTCCTGAAACTTTACAGATTTCATCCAGTTTCGCTTTGTGCATATCATTTAATTGAAATCCCTCAGGTCCATAATGTACAAATTCCATTCCCATTTTCGTTGTAATCAGACCGAGTGAAAAACAGACCTGTGTAGCATCTCCCACGAAAACTACTTTACAGTCTTCCAGTTTTTTGCCCTCGGGCAGATGCTCAATAATAGTACACAAATCACCTAATTCCTGAGTAGGATGATTATAGTCGGACATACCGTTAATGACAGGTACAGAGGAATATGCTGCTAAATCTACCACACTTTTATGACGTTCAACACGTGCCATTAGAATATCAGTTAGACGAGAAAGAACTTGACTTGTATCTTCAATAGTTTCGTGTCCTCCCAACTGTATCTGTCCCGGAGCCAGATACTGTGCATGCCCTCCCAACTGTGTCATAGCTGTTTCAAACGATACTCTTGTCCTTGTAGAAGACTGCTGAAAAATCATTCCTAATGTTTTATTTTTGAGTAATTGAGGATAATAGCCATTGTCTATACAATCTTTTAATTTCAATGATAAATCAGCAATATAGAGTAATTCCTCTTTTGTATAGTTTTCAGTTGTAATATAGTCTTTCTTGTTCATAGATTACCTCCAATAAAATTTATTTTTACATTTACATTATATTTTTTCTATCAGAAGTTTACTATAAACTTTATGTTTTAAACTCGGCTTATATCCTAAATAATATAGCTATAACGCTTCTAATTACATTATTTTATTACGGAAATAATCCTAAAATATAAAAAGTTTAGCAAGGTTTAGACATAAAGATTAGTTAAAACATTAGGGAAATGTGTTATAATAAAAATATAATCCTTTTAAGAAGGTGATAAATTTGGAAGTCCTAATCTATATTTATAATATTTTTTTAATTATTCTTTATTCATTTACAATGACATTATCTATAAATAATTTTTTAAAAGAAAAAAACTATAAGAACAGATTATTATTTTTAGCGATTTCATTTTATATGCTATTTTTTGTCCTTGATAATTTAGTCATATCAATGACAGAATTAATTACACCTTTTGCTAATGCTTACAATAAAGTTTTTATGGGAGCTTCTTTTATAAAAACTGTTATTTATATAGGAAATAATTACTGCCAATTATGGATTTTATCAATAATTACAAAGAAAAAAACAAAATTATTTCAATATATTATACAGCTGATAATTCTTATTTGGATGGTTATTCTTCATTTTTTGCCTAATACTGCTTTGAAAGTTTATCTATATTATCTGCCAAACCAGTTATTCCTAATATATATAGGTTTTTTAGCTGTCAAAGGATTAAATGAAATAAAATCGGATAAAAGTGCCGAAAAATATTCTTTAATAATTCAAAAATATTTGAATGGATTGGAGCAGTCTGTATTATTTTTGGAATAGCTATTCTCTTAGAAGATACATTTGTAATTTTTAATGTTGATAAATATAATATTTTAGAAATAAAAATTCAGAACAGAAATATTTGCGAAGATATTTTTTCAATAATAATAAGTATTCTATGCTGTTATTATTTTATTCACGACTATTATAACAACAAAATTTTTAGAAAAGAAATCGATGAGAGTAGAAATAATAATCTATATGAAAATTTTTTTAAATATTATAAACTCACCGAAAGAGAAAAAGAAATCTGTGAATTATTACTGGAACATAAACAGAACAAAGAAATAGCAAGTAGACTGTTTTTATCTCTTGGAACTGTAAAGACACATATACATAATATTTATCTGAAAATGGAAATTAACAGAAGACGCCAGATATTTGAGCTTTTTGAAAAATATGAAATAGAAAATATTAACAGATAAAATAAGTAATGTGAAGAATAATATTTATAAAATTCCTCACATTATTTATCACTTTATACTCAAATCATATTTTTTTATAAAATTCAATAATGCCTTACAGCCTTTTACCACATCATTATAAGTAGCATCAAAATCATCAGTATACCAAGGGTCGAGAATATCTCTATCCTCTCCTGCAAATTCAAGCAGACGCTGTACTTTTCCTGAATATCGATTTTTCAAAAATTTTTTGATATTTTCAATGTTGCTTTTATCCATTCCTATAATATAATTGGCAGATAAATCATCATCATTCAAAATACGGGAATACATTCCGTCTGTACTGATATTCTCTCTTTTAAGGCGTTCTCTCGTACCCCTATGGACGGGATTTCCATGTTCCCACGAACTTGTCGCTGCCGAATCTATATAAATCTGATTATCTAATCCCTCGTCATTCACCAGTTTTCTGAAAACTGCTTCCGCCATTGGCGAACGGCATATATTTCCTAAGCATACAAAAAGTACCTGTACCATTATCTAACTCCTTTCATTTCTATAAAATTTTATTATATTATTTATTTTTATTACTTCTAATCGTTATTTAAATTTTTCCCACAAACATTTATTTGAGCTGACCGAATACTTTTCCAATACTGTCATGAATAACAAGATTTGCGTAATTGTCCTGAAGTGTAGATGATTTATTAATAAGTACAAGATTATCTCCTTTAAAATACTGAACTAATGAAGCAGCAGGATAAACAACAAGAGAAGTCCCCCCGATAATGAGAGTATCCGCCTGAGATATATAATAAATAGCTTCATTAAAAACAGTCATATCAAGACTTTCTTCATACAGTGTAACATCGGGTTTTATAATCCCGTTACATTCAGTGCAGTGAGGAATATCATTACAAAGCTTTAAAAAATCTTCAAGATTATACTTTTTCCCGCATTCCGTACAAGTATTTTTATCAACTGAACCATGTAATTTCAACACTTTTTTACTTCCTGCCATTTCATGCAGACTGTCAATATTTTGAGTAATTACAGCTGCTAACTTCCCATTATTTTCAAGTTCTGCAAGATAATAATGGGCAGGATTAGGTTTTACATCGGGATAAATCAGATGTGCTTTATAAAATTGATAAAATTCTTCAGGGTATTTCAGGTACATTGTATGGGAAATAAGCTGTTCAGGAGTAAAATGTCTGTCGAGCTTTATACTGTAAAGACCGTCAGAGCTTCTAAAATCAGGAATTCCTGATTCCGTAGATACTCCTGCCCCTCCAAAGAATACAATTTTTTTACTGTTATCAATTATTTCCTGAAGTTGATTTATTTCATTCATAATTTTCTCCTCATAAATTTTCACATCGGTTGGTTGCTTTTCTTAATAAATAATATTTCATAATTTATCTTTAAATAATCACTCACATTGATTATGAATTTGATTGTAAATAAGAGTACAATGATTTTTATATCTAAACTTTATAATAACCTTTCATAACTATAGATCCTTGTAAATAAAAATATAATAAAGTATAATAATTCTTATATCCAAATCCTATATTAGACTATTTAAGCTATACTGTATAATAATTTTTTATTTTCTCATTAACTTCCTCATTATGAATATATTATTATAAATATTTCAGTTTTCCTCTAAAATCATCTAATGTCTTATACCCTTTCTCATTCATTATCTCTTTTAATTCCCGAGTCAACCTGCTAAATACTTCAGAACCCTCTTTTTGTAAAGATGTTCCTATCTGAACCATGCTTGCTCCACACAGAATATGCTCGAATACATCACGACCTGTAAGAACTCCTCCTGTTCCGATAATCTGTATGGACGGATTTAGACGTTGATAAAAGGCGTGTACATTTGCCAGTGCAGTAGGCTTTATATATTGCCCTCCAATTCCTCCAAAACCGTTTTTAGGCTTGATTACAACACTTTCATCGTTAATCACAAGTCCGTTTCCGATACTATTGACACAGTTTATGAATGTCAGAGGAAATTTATTGAAAACTGCGGCTGCCTGATCAAAATGCACTATATCAAAATAAGGGGGTAATTTTACTCCTAAAGGTCTATCAAAATATTCAAACACTTCCGACAATAATTTTTCAGTAGTATCCAAATCATAAGCTAACTGGGGTTTTCCTGGCACATTCGGACAGGAAAGGTTCAGCTCTGTCGGTCCTTTAAATCCGCTATCGAGGACTTTTTTCATCAATGTATGAATTTCTTCGGAAGATAGTCCTGTCATGGATAGAAAAAATGTACGCTCAGGAAGTGTTTCCTGTAGTTCCAGAAGATATTCCAGATAATAGTCAATTCCGAGATTTGGTAATCCCATGGAATTTATGCATCCAAGCTCAGTATCATAATAGCGTGGCTGCGGATTACCTTCACGAGGATTTAATGTTGCACTTTTCGTTACAAAAGTTCCCGCTTCAGAGTGAATCATTTTTTCCAGCTCATTACGATCGTAACAACACACTCCTGCGGCATTCATAAGACAATTTTCAAATTCATAGTTTCCTATATGGGTTTTTGTTGATGACATTTGGGGACCTCCTGTTTTTTTATTCATAAAGTTTGTTGAAAATCTATAATTATTTATATTATAGGTACTTTAAAGTTAATAGTACAAGTTGCATACCATCAATTAAAATAATACCTTTTTCTTTTGCTTCTTCAACAATTTTTTTATCAAATTTTCCAGTACAAACTAAAACTTTGAGTATTTTTACTTTTTCATCTGAAATTGTTTTGTCTGTTTTTGTAATCTCTTCTAATTGATGTATTCCCTCTGTGTCATAATATATATAATCTTTCATTTTAATTTGAATATAAACTTTAATAGAAGAAATTTCATCATCAATATCTTCTAATATAGGAAGAGATTTTATAAAAATTCTATCTACATCCCCTCCTTTTTTATCAAAATGATTTTTGCTTATAATTTCATATCCTTGTTTTTTAAAAATTTTGTGAAATTCATTTGACAAATACGTTTTCATTATGGTATCATTACTTTGCATAGCAATTATTGTACTGCATTTACGCTTTTTAAGGTAAAATATGGTAAATTTTATTTTTTATATTACTTATAAATTAAATGATTGGAGTTAGATTTATGGCAAAGATTAAAAGAAGTATTATAATAGGATTTATAATTTTATATTTAGTTTTGATGTCAGGTCAAATGGAAAATTTAGTTACATTTTTAAATAAGGGAAAAATGTATTCATGGGGGATTGATTTTGTAAATGTAGTTAGAAAGTACGAGATAGCCCTTTATGTAATTATAATTTTTTCCAGTTTGTTTTTGAGAAATGTAAATTCAATAGAAAAAAACAGTGAAAAATTTAAGATGAAAAACCTGAAGAAATATATATTATCAGTAATTATTTCCTTAACTTTAATTATAGTATTTGGAATTGTCTTAACTAAACTTTTGTATTATTTTAAAATATCAGGTGATAGTTATGGTAAGACAGATTATTTTGCTTTTCAATATACTTATTTGAATTATGTATTTATTACTTTATTTTCAGCATATGCAGAGGAAATTATTTTTAGAGGATACTTTTTTGGAACTTTATATGATGTTTTTAAAGGAACGGATAAATATGTTAGATTTCTTACTGCAAGTTTAATTTCTGGAATAATATTTGGCATATTGCATGAGGGATTATTTGACTATAGAATGATTCAATATGTTTTTATGTCAATTGTTTTATCATATCAATATAAATATTGTAAAAATATTTATGTCGTAGGATTTACACATCATTGTGTAAATATTGTAGGAATGGGGATAAATATGTTTCTTTTGAATTAGAAGTTTATAATTAATTGTTTTTATTGATAGAGTTTAGAAAAATACAGTATATTTAAAAAATATTGTATAGGAGTGAGTTATGGGAAAAACGGATTTATTAAATATAAAAAACTTTAAAAAGTGGATATTGCCTATTATAATATTAATTTCTTATAAATTTCTATTTTATAAGATGATTTCTTATATTGTAATAAATAGGGCAGGTGATTTTTCTAAATCAATATTAATTGGTAATTTTATTGTTGCAATTATATTGTTTTTGTTAATTAAATTTA
>CALIJH010000153.1 GCA_938017765.1 uncultured Leptotrichia sp. | reverse complement strand
AGATTATCCTACATTTAATGATGATACAGCCCTTTTTTATTTAAAATCAACTAATTTAAAATATATATTATATATAATATTTTAAGATGGAGAAATTAGTTTCAATACAGTAAAATATGCTGTTCAAAACATTAAATACATAACAGAATAGTAAAATAACAGTAGTAATATTTGAATAAAAGGCAAAAAAAACTTTACAAAAACTTTATATTATGTTAGAATACCAATAGGTTGTTAGAAAATAATAAATTTTAAAAAGATTATTAGGAGGAAAAGTTATGAAAAAATTGTTAGGATTATTAGCATTAACATTAGCTGTATCTGGTATAGCTTCTGCTGATCAGGATGTTCTGAAAAGTATAAAAGCTACTACAGAATTAAGACAAGGATGGACAGATAAAGATGGAGCAAAAGCTAATGAAATAGGAAATGCAGGATTCAAAAAAAGAAATAAAACAAAATTAAGATGGAGAAATGTTGTTTCAGGAGAACTTAACTTAGTAGATGAGTGGGGACTTGATGCAAAATTCAAAGTTCAAAATGATAAAGACAGATTCTATAAATATGCTACTAACGGTGAAAATTTAAGTTCAGCTAGAAGAGAAGGAGGCTGGGAAACTAATTTAGAGTTTGGAAAAGCTTTGAATATAGGTTCGTTAGAAACAAGAACAGTTTTAGGATGGACTCATAAATCATCATATGCAGGTTCAAAACAAACTCACAAAGAAACTAATGGTCAATCAAACGAATTCTACTTCGGACCAACATTTGGAGTAAATGTACTTGGACAAAGTATATCTACTAAATTACAAGCTGTATACTTCAACAATAACGGTAAAAAAGATGCAGACTACGTTTATAATGGAAATGCTTTCCAAAGAGGAAAAACTGAAGGTTGGGGGTTAAACTTTGACCTTGCTACTGAAGGAAAATTCTTCGAAAACGGAGCAGGTTCTTTAGGATACTATGTTGAATTAAATAACCATATGAGAGACGGAAAAGGTAAATTAGTAGCTACAGGTAAAGAAGCTAAGTCAAGTGTTTACTTAGATTACATTGTAGGAGCTACTTATACAACTCCTTCATTTGCAGGATTCTATGGACAACTTAATTTAGAAAATGAATGGGAAAGACATACAGCTGAATCAGGATATGTAAATAACTTCTCAGTATGGACAAACTTAGGATATAAAACATCATTTGATACTCCTGTTGGAGAAATATCAATTAATCCATTTATAAAATACAGACCATTACATAGAGAAACTGAACAAAACAAACACGGTGGAGTAAATCCTAATAAAGCTGATGATAAAAGACATACTACTGAAACAAACGAATTCAGAGCAGGTTTAGGTGTTGGATTAACAGTTAAATAGTTAATGTTAAATAACTAATCAAATAACATAAAAAAGAGAGATTGAGTTCTCTCTTTTTTTATTTTAGAAAAAATGTTTCAGAACAAATTTTGATAATTATATTTTGATAATTAAATAAAGTGAGAATTTATAAAATAAAGTTATAAATGAAAATACGTAAATATAGAAAATATTAGATTAAATGAAATTAATAGTGAAGACATAAGTATAAAATTCATAATAAAATGAGTTTAATAATATTGATATTGAAGAAGTTAAAAGAATGAAAAATCAAGTGAAAAATTGAAAATATAGTAATTAAAAAATAATATTTAAATAAGCTTTTAGATTTAAAATTTAAAAATAAAGATAGAAAAAATAAGCGAAGTAATTGACAAGTACTATAAAAAGTGATAAAATAATCTGATTATAAATCACACTTTGTTATATTTGAAGATAGGGTGTTATCGATAGATAATCTGTCTTTCAAAGATAAGTGGGAGAAAAACCAAAATAAAATAGGAGGAAAAAATGGCAGTAATCACAATGAAACAATTATTAGAAGTAGGAGCTCATTTTGGACATCAGGCAAAAAGATGGAATCCTAAAATGAAACCTTATATTTTCACAGAAAGAAACGGAATTCATATACTGGATTTACATCAAACATTGACGGCTACAGAAAAAGCTTATGAATTTGTAAGAGAAATTTCTGAAAATGGCGGAAAAGTATTATTTGTAGGAACTAAAAAACAAGCTCAGGACGCAATTAAAGAAGAAGCTGAAAGAGCCGGAGGATTTTACGTTAATAACAGATGGCTTGGAGGACTTTTAACTAACCTTAACACTATAAAAACAAGAGTAAAAAGACTGAAAGAGCTTGAAGAAATGGATGCTGACGGAACATTAGATACAGCATATACTAAAAAAGAAGCAGGATTGCTAAGAAAAGAAATGGCTAAGTTGTCTAAAAATATTGGTGGAATTAAAAATATGAATAAATTGCCTGCGGCATTATTCGTAGTAGATATCAAAAAAGAGTTTTTGGCATTGGAAGAAGCTAAAAAATTGGGAATACCTGTAATAGCATTAATCGATACTAACGTGGATCCTGATTTGGTAACTTATAAAATACCTGCAAATGATGACGCTATAAGATCGGTTAAATTATTTGCACAAGTTATTGCAAATGCAGCAGTTGAAGGAAATGGTGGAGTAGAAGGCTTTGTTGATAGTGAAGAAAACTCTGAAGCTTCTGTAAATGAAGAATTTTCCGAAGAAATAACAGAAGAAATATTTGAAGAAACTAATGAAGAAAATACAGAAGCATAATAAAAAAAGTTGAAATAGTAATAAGGGGAATAGTATCATTCCCCTGTTCCTGTAAAAATAATAATTTTAAAAATATTAAATTTTAGATTTATACTATTGATTTTCTGACGTATAAAATAAGTAAAGATATATAAAACAGATAAAAACGAGAGGAAAAAATCATGAAAAAAATCTTTATTCAATTATTTTTATTAATGAGTTTAAGTATTTTTTCTAATCAGAAAGAGACTATAATAGAACTTATGAAAAATTATTATATAGGAATAGGACAGCTTATTCATGTGTATTCGAGAGAAAAAAAAGATTTTAAAGAAAAAATGACATCTTTTGCCGGAAAAAAAGATTATAAAGATTTAGTTTTATTAATGAAAAAATATATTGAAAAGTATCCGGATGATTCTTTTGCTTATGAACAGTTAGGATATTATTATGATTTTCAAGATAATTATGAAGAAGCAGAAAAATATTATTTGAAATCAATAGAATTAAGTAATGTCGATACCGGGATATACTCTCTATGTCTTTTATATTATGACCAAGGTAGAGAAAAAGAAGCAGAAAAATATATAAAAAAAATAAATCATATGACACATGAAAAACTCAAGGAAATCCGAGCTCATAAAACACAAGCAATGTTAGGAAACCCTTATTCACTGTTTAGGTTAGCATTAGAATATAGTAATACAGGAAGATACAAATTAGCAGAAAAATATGCATTAGAAGCATTAAAAATAGCTAAAGAAGAGAAAAGTCCTCATGCAATCAGTGATATAAAAGATTTACTGAAAAAAATTAGAAATTCGAGGCCAATAATGTAAGTTTTTATAAGAAATTTAAAAATAGAATTAGGAGGAAAGTAACAATGGCAGTTACAACAGCATTAATTAAAGAATTGAGAGAAAGAACAGGAGCCGGAATGCTTGACTGTAAAAAAGCATTGGAAGAAAACGGTGGAGATATAGAAAAAGCAATCGACTGGTTAAGAGAAAAAGGGATAGCGAAAGCCGCTAAAAAATCAGGAAGAGTTGCTGCAGAAGGATTAGTATTTGGTGCAGTTTCATCTGACAGAAAAAAAGGAGTTATCCTTGAATTTAACTCTGAAACGGATTTTGTTGCTAAAAATGATGAATTTAAATCATTTGGAGAGAAATTAGTTCAGTTATCACTTGAGCATGACGTAACAAGTGAAGATGAATTAAAAGAATTACAATTGGAAGGTAAAAAAATAGATGATGTTCTGACAGAATTAATAGCTAAAATAGGGGAAAATATGAACATCAGAAGACTGAAATTAGTTAAAACTGACGGATTTGTAGAAACTTATATCCATTTAGGAGGGAAAATAGGAGTATTAGTAAATATGTCAGGAGAAGCTACATCTGAAAATATTGAAAAGGCTAAAGGAGTTGCTATGCATATAGCGGCTATGGACCCTAAATATTTGAATTCCGAACAGGTTACGACAGAAGACTTGGAAAGAGAAAAAGAAATTGCAAGACATCAGCTGGAACAGGAAGGAAAACCTGCTAATATAGTAGAAAAAATATTGGAAGGAAAAATGAGAAAATTCTATGAAGAAAATTGTCTTGTAAATCAAAAATATGTAAGAGATGATAGTTTGACTATTGAAAAATTCGTTGCCCCTCTCTCAGTAATATCTTTTGACAGATTTAAAGTCGGAGAAGGAATAGAGAAAGATGAAACAGATTTTGCTGCTGAAGTTGCTGCAATGGCAGGAAATTAGAATAAAGGGGATTAAAATCCCCTTATTTTTTAGATTGGGAGGCTCTAATGCTTAAATATAAAAGGATATTATTGAAATTAAGTGGTGAAGCTCTTGCAGGGGATAAAGAATTCGGATTTTCTGATGAAGTTCTTGAAAGTTTTGCAAGGCAGATAAAAGAAGTACATGATAAAAGGGTTGAAGTTGCAATAGTTATTGGCGGTGGTAATATATTTAGGGGAGCTACGGGAACATCCAAAGGTGTGGACAGAGTAACAGGAGATACAATGGGAATGCTGGCTACTATTATGAACGGTCTGGCTCTTCAAAATGCTATAGAGCATTTTGACATACCGACAAGAGTGTTGACCTCCATTCAAATGCCGCAAGTAGCAGAACCTTTTATAAGAAGAAGGGCTATAAGACATCTGGAAAAAGGAAGAGTTGTAATATTTGCAGGAGGAACGGGAAACCCTTATTTTACTACTGATTCAAGTGGTGCATTGAGAGCGTTGGAAATAAATGCGGATATACTTGCCAAAGGTACAAAAGTAGACGGTATTTATGACAAGGACCCTATGAAACATAAAAATGCAGTAAAATATGATACGGTAACATATGATGAAGCCATTTCAAAAAATTTAGGAGTAATGGATACGGCTGCTCTTTCCTTGTGTAAGGAAAATAAAATGCCTATAATTGTATTCAATGCTTTGGATGAGGGAAATATATTGAAAATGGCTGAAGGGGAAAAAATAGGAACATTAGTTGTAAGTGAATAAAAAATTGATAAAAATCGGATTTTAAAAAAAAGCCATAATTTTAAAATAAAAAATGAAAATTCGAAAAAATAATGAAAATTTAGTTGTAACTATTTAAAATAAAGTATATAATAAGGTGGTATAAAATGTTGGATAATATTTTGAAAGAAACAGAAGACAGAATGCAAAAAGCTTTAGAAAGTACAAAGGATAAATTTTCTCATGTGAGAGCAGGGAGAGCAAGTGTTTCTATGCTTGACGGAGTAAGTGTAGAAGCATATGGAGTAATGACACCTCTAAATCAGGTAGGAACTGTTTCAGCTCCTGAAGCAAGATTATTGACAATAGACCCGTGGGATAAATCTATAATTCCTGCGATAGAAAAAGTTATTTTACAGGCAAATCTGGGATTTAATCCTTCAAATGACGGAAAAATCATAAGACTTGTAGTTCCTGAACTAACGGAAGACCGTAGAAAAGAATATGTAAAATTAGTAAAAAAAGAAGCTGAAGAAGGTAAAGTTGCAATCAGAAATGTCAGAAAAGACGTAAATAATAAAATCAGAAAATTTGAAAAAGACGGTGAAATTACGGAAGATGAACTAAAATCGGGAGAAGAAAAAGTCCAGAAAATGACAGATAAGTTTATTGCTTCTATAGATGAAGTATTATCAAAAAAAGAAAAAGAATTGTTAAAAGTTTAAAAAATGTAAGATTAGTAAAGAAAACTTAAAAATAAAAGGAGTCAGCAATGTCCAAGTTTACAAGATTTATTAATTTTTTTAGGATGAAAAAAAGTATTGCAATTGATTTGGGAACATCAAATGTTTTAATTTATGACAAGCAGAAAAAGAGGATTGTACTTAATGAACCGTCTATTTTAGTAAAAGATAAAAAAACAGGAGAAATAGTAGCGATAGGAACCAAAGCAAAAAATATGTTAGGAAAAACATCGGAAAGTTTGGCTGTAATAAGACCTCTGAATGAGGGAGTTATTTCAGATATAGATGCTACAAGGGAAATGCTGAATATATTTGTAAAAAGTATATATGGAGGTTCTCCTTTCAAGCCTGAAATTATGATTTGTGTTCCTGCACAGGTTACAAGTATTGAAAGAAGAGCAATTTTTGATGCAGCGATAGGTGCCAAAAAGATATATCTTATAGAAGAGGGAAGAGCCGCAGTTTTAGGTTCAGGAGTAAATATCTCCTTACCGGAAGGAAATACAGTCATTGATATTGGTGGAGGTTCTACTGATATTGCAATTCTTTCCCTTGATGAAATTATAGCAAGCAAATCAATAAGAGTTGCGGGAAATAATTTTGATAACGATATAATAAAATATGTAAAAAAGAAATTTGATTTGCTTATAGGAGATAAAACTGCAGAAAATCTAAAAAAAGAAATAGGAACTGCAATGCCTGTAGTTGGCGAAGAAAATATGACTGCCACTATAAAAGGAAGAGATTTGTCTACAGGTGTACCTAAATTGATTGAGATCAATTCCAATCAGGTCAGAGAAGCTATTCAAGATTCAATAGATGAAATAGTAAATGCTTTGAAAGAAGTTTTAGAAAAATGTCCTCCTGAACTGTCAGCAGATATACTGAATAACGGAGTGGTTCTGACAGGTGGCGGTTCACTTTTGAGAAATTTTGATAAATTAATAGAAGAAAAAGTTCAAATCCCTATAAACAGGTCTTCAAATTCATTGGAGTCGGTTGTTATGGGTGGAGGACTTGCGTTTGATAATAAAAAACTTATGAGAACTCTTGAAATGAGGGAAATATAATTAAATCAAATATTTTAAAGAGCTTTCTTAAAAATAGAAATAGCAAAGGATAAAGTATAAAAAGCTGTATTTATTTAGTAAATATAGTTTTTATTCTATGTTTTCTGTTTTTAAGAGAGTTTTTTTAATTAGTTACAATTATTGTAAGATATTTAAATTGAAAGATATAAATTTTTTTTATTTATAAAATAATTTTTGTAGAAATTTAAAAAGAAAAATGATACTATTAGTTGGAAAGAAAATAATCAATGTGGAAACAGATTTAAGGTAAAAAATATGAAATAAGTAAAAAAGAAATACAAAATAAGCAAAAAAATAAGTAAAAAGTGTAAAATAAAAAATACAAATAAGACAAATATTATTTTGGAGGTTTTATGAAAAGAAAAATCATATTAGGAATAATAATTTTAGTAGCAGCGTTTAATTCTTTTTCGGAAGAATTATCATCTGAAGAGCTTTTTAATACAGGATTGAAATACCATACTCAAAAAAATTATAAGGAAGCTGAAAAATATTACAAACAATCCTTTTTAAAAAAAGCTGACGGAGATACAGCGTATAATCTTGGAGTTTTATATGATACGTTGAATGATACTAAACAGGCTGAAAAATATTATAAGGAAGCTGTAAGATTGGGACAGTCAAAAGCGTATTATAAACTTGGATATTTATATTCAAAAAATAAAAATAAAAATCTCGCAATAGAAAATTATAAACAGTCTATAGAAAAAACCAAAAATGTGGACGCAATGTATAATTTAGGACTGATATACGAGGAAATGAAACAGAAAAATGAGGCTATAAAATATTTTCAAATGGCAGTAGACAGAGGGGATAAAGACTCTTATGACAATTTGGGCAGCCTGTATATGGAAACGGGAAATCTTGTCTTAGCCGAAAAAAATTATAAAATAGCAGCGGATAAGTATGACAATCCTGAAGCTGCTTATAATTTGGGAGTGTTATACGAGAAAAAAAATGATAACAGAAATGCTATAAAATATTTCGAAAAGGCATTGTCCAAAGGAGTAAAAGGAGGATACTACAGGATAGGACTTTTATATGATGAACTGAAAGACACTAAAAAAGCTGAAGAATATTATAAACTTGCAGTAGACAGGGAGAAAGACGATACGGCTGCCTATAATTTAGCTGTACTTTATGAGAAATCGGGAAAATTGAAAGAAGCTGAAAAATATTTCCTGAGTGCGTATAATAAAAATAAAACAGGAAAAGCCGCATTGAATTTAGGAACAATTTATGAGAAAATGAAAAATTATAATTCAGCTGAAAAATATTATAAAGAAGCTATGAATTCGGGTGAAAAACAGAAAGCGGCTTATAATCTGATTTATCTATATCAGGCTCAAGGTCAGGGCGAAAAAGCGGCAGATATATTGAAAAGTATGGAGGGAGTAACTAATGACCCTGAACTGCTTTATAACATTGCTCTTTCGTATGATATGGCTAATAATAAGACAGAAGCTGAAAAATATTATTTGAAAGCTATAGAAAAAGGCAAATTGACTAAAGCTATGAATAACCTTGCGATACTTTATTATGAACAGAAAAAACTTCAGGAAGCGTTGAAATATTATAAAACTTTAGTTGATAATTATGGAATGAATGAAAATGCTTATAATACAGGATTGATTTATTCTCAATTGAAGCAGCCTAAAGAAGCTATAAAATATTTTGAGATAGCTTTAAATAAGGCGGGGAATAAAAATGCCCTCTATAATCTGGGTGTTTCTTATTATGATTTGGGAGATAAGGAAACAGCGAAAAAGTATTTAAAACAGGCAGCGTTGAATGGAGATAAAGATGCTAAACTAATGCTGGATGGAATGGAGTAAAAATATATAAAAAATAAAAAAATAGAGGCAGAAATTATGATAATAGGATTGACAGGAGGAATAGGTACTGGAAAAAGTACCGTAGCCCAAATATTCAGGGAAAAGGGAATTCCTATTGTAGATACGGATATAATTTCAAGAGAAGTTATTAATTATCCCGAAGTGGTAAACAGACTGGTTGAAGAATTTGGAAAAGAGATACTGGAAGAGGAAGCGGAAAGACAAAAAAAAAGTAAGGAAAGGAAAATTTCAAGAAATAAATTAGGACAAATAGTATTCAAAGATGAAAAAAAGGTGAGTATATTAAACTCTATAATGCATCCTTTAATTTTAAAAAAAATGAAGGAAGAAACCGAAAGTTTAAAAAAAGATAATAAAATAGTAGTAGTAGACGTTCCCTTGTTATTTGAGATTAGTCTGGAAAAAGAGTTTGATATTGTACTGTTAGTATATGCAAACAGAAAAACACAAATAAAAAGGATTATAAAAAGGGATAACAGGACTGAGAAAGAAGCTGTCAATATTATAAATTCGCAGATAGATATAGAGAAAAAAAAAGAAAAAAGTGATTATATAATAAGTAATAACAGAAATCTGAAAAGGCTAAGAAGAAAAGTTGAAAAATTTTTAGAGAGCTTGAAGAATAATTCAGGTTCTAATAAAAGTTAAAAAATTATATAGTTTGAAATTTTTTGAAATATTTTAAAGTTTTTCAGAATTAAGAGATTTGGGATTAAAAGATGATATAATGTTATAAAAAATTACAAAAAATAAAAATCTTTTATAATGAAATTTTATAGAAAAATAAGTCGAAATAATTTAAAGAAATTTAGATATGAAATATAAAAAGTATATACAAAAGTGTATAAAAAGAAGTCAAAAGAGGTGCTAAAGATGAAATCGATAAGAAATTTAATTTTATTACTGTTAGTCGGATTTGTAGGGTGGTTAAGTATACCTTTCAATGTTCTGATTTTGGGAAGTGATGCCAGACCTAATCAGCCTATAAAAGGTTCAAGAAGTGACGGGATAATAGTGCTGAAAGTAACACCGCTCCTTGCCAAAATTCAAATGGTGTCTGTTCCGAGAGATACTTATACGGACGTTCCCTGTGAAAAAGGCGGAAAAGTTGATAAAATAAATCACTCTTTTGCTTTTGGAGGAAGCAAATGTACTATAAAGGCAGTGGAAGAATTATTAAATACTAAAATAAACTACAGTGTGGTATTCAGATTTGATGATGTTATAACTCTGACTGATATAATCGGAGGGGTGGATATAGTTTCAAATCATTCTTTTACGCAAGATCATGAAACGTTTAAAGAAGGACAGGCATATAATATCAAAGGACCGAGAGCTTTGGCCTATACAAGACATAGAAAAACTGACAGTGCTTTTAAAAGAGATGAAAGACAGAGACAAGTTATACAAAGCATAGCTAAAAAACTTATTTCACCCGCAGGTTGGCAATACATTCCGGGGGTATATTCATATATGCAGGAAAAAATGGAAGTATCTTTCAATCCTTTAAAAGCAATAGCGGCATTACCTGCTGTACTTATAAATAAGTCAAATATTGAACAGCATGAAATAAAAGGCGACGGTAAAATGATAAATGGAGTATGGTATTTTATTCCTGACCAGAATTCTTTGGAAGAAGCCAGAAGAGATTTTAAAATAAATTTTTAATAAAAATAATGAAAAAATAGTAAAGTGAAAATAACAAAATAAAAATGATAAAATTAAGAAATAGTAAGGCAAAAAAATAAAGAAAAAATAATAAAGCAGGATAATAGGATAGAAATAATACATGGAGATAATAAAGTAAAAGGAGAAAATTTTGGAAATAAAAAAATCGGAATTTATAAAATCGGCAGTTCATGAAAAAGATTATCCCGAAAAAAGAGGAATAGAGTTTTCTTTTATCGGAAGGTCAAATGTCGGTAAATCTTCTCTTATAAATTCTCTTACTAACAGGAGGAATTTGGCGAGAACGAGTAAAACGCCGGGAAGAACGCAGCTTATAAATTATTTTTTGATAGATAATGAGATATATTTTGTGGATTTGCCGGGATACGGTTTTGCCAAAGTACCTGAAGCTGTAAAAAGGAGCTGGGGAAATACGATAGAAACCTATCTGAAGTCTGATAGGGAAAAAGTAGTGTTTTTATTACTGGATTTAAGAAGAATTCCTTCAAATGAAGATATAGAAATGTTGAGGTGGCTTGAACATTATAATATAGAATATTATATTATTTTTACAAAATCGGATAAACTGTCCAATAATGAGAAAGCCAAACAGCTGAAAGAGATAAGAAAAAAGTTGGAATTCAGCAATGATGATGTATTTTTCAGTTCGGCGCTAAAAAATACAGGAAAAGATGAATTACTTGAATTTATATATAAAAAAATAAAAGAAAATAATAAAAAATAAACAGAGGAGTGATTATAATGCTTATATGGATTTTAGCAATAGTAGCAGTTTTGGTTTTAATAGGAGTAGGAGCTTATAATAAATATATCAGATTGAAAAATTTGAATGAAGAAGGTTGGAGCGGAATAGAAGTTTATCTCCAGAAAAGACTGGATTTAATACCTAATCTTGTAAATACTGTAAAGGGATATGCTACACACGAAAAAGAAACTTTGGAAAATGTAGTAAAATTAAGAAGCCAAATGATGTCTATAGATACAAAGGATATTGATAATATTGAAAAAATTCAGAAAATAGAAAATGAAATGACAAAAACATTGAGATCAATAATGATGTTGCAGGAAAACTATCCTGATTTGAAAGCAAATGAGAATTTTTTAAGTTTACAGTCCCAATTATCGCAAATAGAAACTGAAATTCAGAGTTCGAGAAAATATTATAACGGAACGGCAAGGGATAGAAATACTTTTGTAGAAACATTTCCAAATAATATATTAGGAGGATTTTTAGGGTTTAAGAAAGCTGAATTCTTTAATGCTGCCGAAGGAGCTGAAAAAGCACCTGAAGTTAAATTTTAAATTGAAATAAATTCGATTAAGGAGAGCAGCTATGCAATTTATAAAATTTTTAGAAAATAAAAAAATAAAAAATAGCCTTATAATACTGCTTTTATCAGTAGGTATTTTCTTTTTAAATGCAAAGACATTAATTGCCGAGTCAATAAAAAATTATAATGTTACAATACAGATAAATAAGAATGGTACATTGACTGTGAATGAAATAATAGATTATGACTTTGATGTGTTAAAACACGGGATTTATAGAAATATACCCCTAAAATCACAAAAAGACGGTGTAGATGTTTATAAATCACGGATAAAAATGCACTCGATAAAAAGAAACGGAGAACCTGAAAAATATGAAACTGAACGGTTAGCAGGAGGAATATCCTATAGGGTAGGTTCGGCAGACAGATATGTAGATGTGGGTATAAACAGATATGAATTTAATTATACCATCTATAATTCCGTATTTGAAAAAGACGGGATTTATCAGATATATTTTAATCCCATAGGACAGTTTTGGGGAGTGCCTATTGAAAAAGCAAATGTAGATATAAAATTTGCAGATGCAAAGTCTATAGAAAAAAATGAAATACAGAAACTGGAAGTTTATACAGGAAGCTTTGGAAAAAATGAGGAGAATTATAATATAATTCAGGATAGCGGCATTATAAAAATTGAAACTAAAGAAGTTCTGGGACCTTATAACGGAATGACTTTTCTTCTAAATTTAAAGACGGATAAAATAAGTCCGACGTTTATAGATAAATTGATAACTCTTTACTATGCTGAACCCTTGATAATAATAGGAACTTTAATAATTCTTGTTTTAGCCGTATACGGATTTATTACATGGTATCTGTTTGGAAAAGATCCGTCCCAAAAAGCTGTTATTCCCGAATTCAACCCTCCGAAAGATATTTCTCCTATGTATGCCGCATATATTAATAAGGAGAGAGAGCCTAAGGAATTATTGATAGTAGGAATGTTATCTTTATTATCAAAAGGATATGTTGAAGCAGAGGATGAAGAGGGAAACGGCAAAAATGTAAAATATACTTTAATAAAAAGCATAGCGGAGCCGAATTTGCCTCGTGAAGAATTAAAACTTTTAAATGCCCTCTCGGATGACAAGGAAAATATATTTAAAGACGGAAAAAGACTTTATTTAGCTGCACAGGAAATAATATCATTGCTTGAAAGCAGATATGGAGATAAAATTTATAAGGAAAACAATGCTTTCAAATTTCCGTTTACTTTAGGTATAATAACATCTTTTATAATTTCAATGGGAGGTCTTGAAATAGGTTTGGTTATTATATTTATATTAAATACTATTTGTTCGATTATAAGCTCTATTATAAGAAAAATTTTTAAGATCAGCAGTATGTCTATGACCGTCGTTATTGGAATAATAGTCATAATTGCTTCAACTATATTCGGTATTATAAATTTTATAGTTGTAACAATAATAGTTTCAATGTTTCTCTTTTACTCCAAGGTCATAGGAAAATATACGAACGAAGGAATAAGACAAAAAGAATATTTGGACGGAATGAAAATGTACATAAAAACTGCCGAAGCAAATCAGATTATGAAATTTAATGATGTGGATGAGCTGGTCGCATATTTTAAATCTATTTTGCCTTATGCGGTAGCTTTGGGAGTAAAAAACGAAGCAGTAAAATTAATGAAAAATACGATAAAATTATATAACTTTGATGAAAGTACATATTCCAACATAAATAGAAGAATATACTATAGTTCGTATAATGATTTCTATTTATCTAATATGATTTCAAGAGAATATAATGAAGCACAAAATAAGATTATACGGGAAAGAAATGAAAGTTCAAGAAGCTCTGACAATACTTTCTTTGGTGGCGGCGGTTTCTCAAGTGGAGGCGGCTTTTCCGGAGGAGGTTCCGGCGGCGGAGGCGGAGGAAGCTGGTAGTTTACTATCAGCTTTTTTTATTATTGACTTTAGTCAGTTGAGTACGCAAAGCATGCGAAACATAAAACCAATTACTATACAAGTGCGGAAATGTAAGTTTGAAACAAAGTACATCTTTCGTTATAATAAAGTTATTCAAAATGCTATTAATAAAAGGAAGATATTTACATGACTGTTATGTTTTATAAATTGTTGTAATTATTATGAATTGGCATAAATTGATACAAATTAATACAAATTAATATAAATAAATTTATAATATAAATAGTTTTATTTTTATAAGATATAAAATAATAAATTTATTTTAAAATTTGACAGAATATGCTTTTTTATAGTAAAATAAGAATATATAAATAATTCATAAATTTTTTTTAAAGATACTAAAAATTGTATGAAAAAGGAGAAAGTTATGTCTAAATCAAAGGGAAAAAATAAAATATTATCTAAAAAAGAGAAGCATGACAGTTTAGATAACATTGATAGAACTATGGAAGATTTAATGGGACTTCATAGAGAAAAGAAACCTATTCCAAAATTAGCGATAGAAGCTAAAAAAATAATAAAACATAATATTCAAATGTAGTTAGAAATAAAAATGGAGGAACAAGATAATTTTGGAAAAGATCGATAAAATGAAAAAAGTGTTGAGCTTTAAAAAAATGTTATTTCATCTACTTTTAGGAGGAATATTAATATATTTTCTATATACATTGACAGGGAATTACACATATATTTTTAAAATAGATAATGAACAATACATTTTCCAAGTAACAGGAGAAAGAAATTATGGAGATGAAACAACACCCGAAGATTTCTTCTATAATAAAAAAGGACAATATACTAAACCCATAAAAAGTTGCGGAAAATTTCTTTTGGCGGGATATGATGAAAATAAAGAATATTTTTATGGATTTGAGTATGATAGAGAAATGGAATATAAAAATGAAAGTAAAAAAACTGACAATCCCGAATATTCAAAAAAACAATGTGCGGGGTATTTTGTTTTAGATTTAAAGACAGGGGAATATCTGACAGGATTATCTCAGGATGGACAGAATATAATACTTTCAGATAAAGGAATAAAAAATAATATGCTTACGGTAGAGCAATTTTTATATAAATATGGGGAAGAGGTACGTAATTATTCAGGGATAGAGTATTAAATATCATTGAATAAAATTAAAAATATAGTTATAAATATTAAATATAAACGCAAAAAATCTTTTTATAATTTTCAGAAAAAATACTTAGATATAATTAAAAATAATTTTGGAAAGGACTCATAGTAAGATGAATAAGGCATTGGAACCTAAAAGGTTATTATTTCATTTAATATTAGGGATAATAATGATATTTATATTATACAGATGTTCGGGAGATTATACGGATGTTTTTGAAGTGGGGAAGAAACACTATATTTTAAAAATAGTAAAAGAAAAAGAATATGACGGATTAAGCAGAACGACGGATATATTTTCTTATGAAAAAAAAGAAAATAATGAAGAACTGAAAATAGGATGTGGAACTCTTGTTTCAGTAGGATATGACCAAAATAAAGAATATTTTTATGGAGAATCTGAGTATGGAATAAATGATGAAGAATATGGAATATATGTAAAAGGAAAAGAAGTGAAAAACAATAGAATACATCAAAATAGAGAACAAGAAATTTCAAAAAAAGAAATTTCAGAAAAAGAAATGAATGATAATATTGAGTTTCTAAAAAATCAGTGTACAGGATATTTTGTATTAAATCTAAAGACAGGAGAGTATCAGAGCGGATTATCTGAAAAAGAACAGGAAGATATACTTTTAAATAAAGGAATAGAGGTAAATCTGATGTCAGTAAAGAAATTTGTTAAAAAATATGGAAAATCTATACGTAATTACCAAGGTTTAGAAGATTGGATGTCAATATAAGAAACTAAAAAATCAAAAATATAATAAGATTTAAAAAATAAAAAAATTAATGAGGTTGTTTCATAAGGTAAAAAAAATACTCTAATCATAAGCTATATATAATTATTGTTTTTATAAAGCCAATAAAAATAATAATTTTTGAAATTTTAAAATAGTATATTTATGTTAGTAAAATTATTTTTGACTTAATTTTTGACTTATGAGACACCTTCATTTTAATTGGAAAACTATGTATTAAATATGTACTGAAAAGAATACATTTAAAAAACCGGAGATTTCTCTCCGGAGTTTATAGTTAATATTCAGTTGTATTTTTTATTAGTTTAAATTGGAGACTATTTTTATTTTATTAATAACCTAAATTAAAATCATAACCTACACCAAGAGCCACTCTTCTATAATCAGCTTTGTAGTCTTTTGACCCTACAGTATATTTTCCTTTATTTTCTTTATACATAACATCAACGTTAAGGTTATTGAATTTTATTCCGCCGCCTACACCATAATAAAGTCCGTCTTTAGCATCATCAGTGTTTATAGAATATCCTAAATCTCCTTTTACATATGGTTTTATAGTTGAATTTGTATCAAAGCTGTATTTTGCAGTAGCGTATATCGGAACAGAATTATAAAGTTTTCCTTTTTCCTGTTTTAATTTACTGTGAAACTGGTAAGCCGAACCTGCTCCCAGTTCAAGTCCCGGTATAACTTCGTATCTGTATTCAGCTCCTACTTCTCCGGCATTTCCCTTAGCCTTTCTTGAAGAATTTTTGAAATAATATTTTCCGCCCATATCCCAAGCACCTTTAATCTCAATTTTACTGTTTGCGAAAGAAGCAGCTCCAAGCACTAAAAATAGTCCTAATAATGTTTTTTTCATTTTTTCCGCCTTTCTTTGTCTTAACGAACAAATCTTAATTAATTTCATAAATATATGATAAATACAGGATACTCCCTGTTTTTATCTATGGCAAGTTTACACTGGACAGCTTATAAGCCGGTTAGAAAAAAATATACAAATACTTTTTATTTAAGTATAAAAAAATGAGATGAATAGCAATATAGTAAATTTATATTAAATGTTTTAAATATAAAAAGTATATGTCTATATATGATTTTAGGCTGAATAATCAGAATGAAAAAAATTAAATTTGTAAATTAAATTGTCAGATATTTCAAAAAAAATTAGTATGAACTTAATCAAAAAAGCAAAAAAATTATATTATTGCAAATAAGCTGATAGAATTGTATAATATAAACATAGAAAAATATTGTTTGAAATATTGTTTCAAGTAATATAGTATAATAATATTTTTCTAAAATAAAAAAAATTAAGAGGTGATATAAATGGTTGGAACAGTAAAAACCGAAGCAGGACTTATTTTTAGCGGAAACAATTTTAAAGTGGTAAAGAAAATTTTAAAGGCAGGAGAGTTAATTCCTTCTCATAATCATGCGGAAGATGATATAATTTTTTCAGTTTTGAAAGGAAAAATGGAAATATTTTTGAATGATACTGAAAAATATGTTCTTGTGCCGGGAGATATATTGAATTTTGACGGTGCTAATTTTGTAAAAGGGACTGCTTTGGAAGATACGGAATTTAATGTAACTCTTGTTAAAAAATAGTCTTTTATATGTAAAATTTGTATGTAAAAAAGGAAACTCAAAAAATATGAAGTTGACAAATTAAGGCTTTTAATGTAGAATAAAAAAAACAAAAGATTCTGTTCGTAAGGTGTGCGATCAGGGTAATCAAAAAAGTATCTGTTGAGAAGATAAAGACGACCTTGCTGCTGCGAGGTCTTTTAAGTTAAAGACGATATAATAAGGGGAAATATGAAATTCGAATTTTTGCTGAATAATTTTTGATTGTTATTTTACTCATTATTAAAAATTATTCTGGAATAAATTGAAAATTAAAAAATCAGTATTTATATGGATAGTATATATAAAAAGTATATATATAAAAAATTTAATAACATAAATATCAAAAGAAAACTTCAAGATAGTGTATATATAAAAAATAAAAAATAAAAAGGGAAAAAATGAAAATAGGAATTGTAGCTGAATATAATCCGTTTCATAATGGACATTTATATCAAATAAATAAAATAAAGGAAATTTTTGGGGAAGACACGTTTATAGTTGCAGTTGTAAGTGGGGATTTTGTTCAGAGAGGTGAAATGTCTTTTCTAAATAAATGGGAGAAAACGGAAGCTGCACTTGAAAACGGAATAGATTTGGTAGTTGAGCTGCCTTTATATTACTCGGTTCAGAATGCCGAAATTTTTTCTAAAATGTCAACTAAGATTTTAGATTATCTTGATATGGATATCCAAGTTTTCGGTGCCGAAGAAGAAAATATCGAAAAGCTCGAAAAAATAACAGAAATTCAAGTGAAAAAAGACTATAAAGAAAAAATGATGAATTATATAAAAAAAGGGAACAGTTACAGTACGTCTCAGAAACTCACCTTAGCGGAATATGGATTTGAAGATATTGTAAAATCAAATAATATATTGGGGCTTGAATATATAAGGGCTATAAAAAATGAAAAATTGAAAATAAGACCCTATATTATAAAAAGGGAGATTGCCGGATACAATGAACTCGAAATGAATAAAGATAAAAATTCTAATATAGCAAGTGCTTCGTTTATAAGAAATGAACTGGAAAAAAATAAAAATATAAATTTCGAGGAAATAAAAAGGTTTGTTACAGAGAGTACATATAAAATAATAGAAAAAAAGCTAAAAGAAAGAAAAGAAAAAAAAATTAATGGACAGTTTTTAAAAAGTGAGATTTTTAAATTTCTGAAATATAAATTTTTAACGTATTCAAAGAAAGAAATAATAAAAATATATGATATGAACGACGAAATTTATGCTAGAATATACAGAGGTGTTAGTAAATCAAAAACATATGAGGTTTTTCTGAAGGAAGTAAAATCAAGAAATTTTTCAATAAAAAGAATAGAGAGAATTATGATAAATATTATTTTAAATATAACCAAAATATCTTTAGATTTTAAAGTCGATTATGTAAGAGTTTTAGGCTTTAACAATAAAGGACAGAGATATTTAAAAAAAATAAAAAAAGAAAATAAGAACAATCAGGAAAATCAGAAGAAAATTTTTGTAAACTGGAAAGATATAGATAAGAATGAAAAAATAAACAGGGAAAAAATATTTGTTGAAAAAAACGGATTTTTATTAAAAGAGTTACTTCTGGGTGAAAAAGAAAGATTAAATCCTGTAATTAAAATAACTGAATAAATATAAAACTGTTCAAGTATAAAAGGAGGAAATGTGGGAATATTAATAGCTGTCAATGTATTATTTATGATATTTTTCTTTGCAGTGGCTTATATATCAATAAGATATTTTTTAAATCAGATAGAAAAATATCCGAGAGTAACGTTGGATGAGGTTTATAATAACAAAAAATTGAGACAGAAATACAGCATTGAAGAAAAAGTAAATCCTATGGATTACGGTTTCAGTTATAAGGAAGTGTCTTATAAGTCAGGTAAAATACAGCTATACGGTTGGCTCATAGACAATAAAAAAAATGATAGGGTAATCATAATCTCCCATGGAAGAGGAGTAAACAGACTGGCTGTATTGCAATATCTGCAAATATTTAAAGATACAGGGCTTGAAAATGAATACAGTTTTTTTATACCTGATTTGAGAAACTCGGGAAAGTCTGACGAAGCAAAAACTAAAATGGGTTACTGTTTCGGGCAGGATATTTATCATACTATGGAAATGCTGCACGATAAATACGGGAAAAATAACTTTATTCTTTACGGATTTTCCCAAGGAGGAATGGGTTCCGCTATAGCTGCCAAGATGTTTAGTAATGAGCTTAGAAAAAAAGGGATAAAAGTCGAAAAAATAATACTCGACAGTTCTATTTCCAATGTTAGAAAAAGAGTTAAGCAAGATGCTGCAAAAAGGAGAGTGCCGAAATTTATTGTCAGTGTAGTAACGAGAGTATTCAATTTAAGAGTAGGAAACAAGCTTGATAAACTAAAGCTTTCCTATTTATTGAGAAGAATACCGACTCTCATTATTCAGACGAAAAGCGATAAAGCTACTACTTACGGTATGCTTATGGAAGAATATAATGATATAGCCCAATATAAAAATATATATCTAAGAGTATTTGAAAAAGGCTCGCATACAAGGGTTTATCCTGAATATAAGGAAGAGTATACGGAGGCTGTAGGCAAATTCCTTAAAGGGGAACTCGATGAAAACAGTTTTATTGTGAATAATGATGAAAATATTGAAAAAATCGAACAAACTAAAACTGATAGAGGAAGTCTGAATAAAAATGAAGAAAAAGAAACAGGAGATTATGAAAATTTTTCAGATTTTGACTATGAGTAGTGAAAAAAATTAAAAAATTAGAATACAAATTTAAAAGACGAAAAAATAGAAAAAGAAAGATACGGTGAAAAAATTATATGTCGAGACTGACTAAAAAAACTTACTGGATATACGGAATAGGAGTTTCATACTTTATATTGGACCAACTCTATAATCAATGGTTATCTTATTATTATTTGCCGCCTGCTACAGAAAAGTTTCTGGTACCCCTTTTAAAGCCTGAATATCTTGTAATGGCATATTTATTTGCGAGACTTATAGATGCGATTTCCGATCCTTTAGTGGGATACTGGTCGGATAATTCAAAATCAAAATTTGGGAAAAGGTCTTTTTTTATGATGATAGGTGGACTGCCTCTCGGAATACTTATGATTATGTATTTTTTCCCTCCCAAGGAATCACAGATGTTGACACTCATATACCTGTCAGTGGTAGGAGGTCTATTTTTTACAGCTTACACGTTAGTAGGAGGGCCTTATAATGCTCTAATTCCTGATTTGG
>CALIJH010000152.1 GCA_938017765.1 uncultured Leptotrichia sp. | reverse complement strand
ATTATATTTTTTTCGATTATACTACATATTGTATTGAAAAAATAAAAAAATTTTTACATTGACATATAAAAAAAATATGATAAAATATAAAATATAAATAGAACAATGACATTTCATTGCACGAGATTAAGAATGTTATTAATAGAACATATTGTAACAAGATGTATCTTTGTGCATATAGTTATTTAAAAAGAAACAAAAAAACTTCTAAACAATCGAAAATTGTCTATATATACATCATTTATATAGAGTTGTTTAAAAAGTAATGAACAAACTGTATAAAAATAAATTTGAAATAGCAGGAACAAGAATAGAAATTGTTTAAGAAGTAATGAACAAACTGCATGTGAATTATTAGATATCTAATATATTTTTTATACAGTCATTCAATAAGTTTCTACATATCCTCTATAAGGTGCTTCCAGAAATATTTTGGGAGATTGCTTTGTTGAAGTTTTTTATTTTTCCGTTCTTTTATGGAAATACTTTTATGAAAAGTTTTCCAAAGAGCTGAATATTCCTCTTCTTCATTACTCCACTCTATTTCAGGATGTTTTACAAAAATTAGCTCAAAATTTTTTGTATTATAATAAGCTATCATTTTTCTATTCTTATCAAAAATAGCAAATTTTTCTTTTTTCATTCTGTTTCTAAAATGGGAAAGCAAAAGCGGCAATATATTATTTTTTGGCTCAATGGTTGAAAATAGTGTTTTGTCTTTCATTTCTCTAAATCGCAGTACCCCCAAATATTTATGCCGTTCATTTAAAACTCTTCTGACCATTTTTCTCATAAGAAATCCGTACATATCCATGGAATTTATAATTTTCTCACTTGAACTTATCGCTTTATAGACACTATAAACAATTACAGTGTCTTTATTTTTTTCACATGACAGAAAACAAGTACGTATACAATGTAAAAAATCTTTCGATAATTTTTTGTATATCGTTTTTTCTACACGGCGGGCTTCATCAAAATCAGTTGTAATATGAATATCATCTAATCCCAAAGTAAGCTGTTCTGTTTCGGGATGTACCCTTATTATTTCATTTTTATGTTCATAAGCTTTGAAAATAACTGTGAGCAGTCCGTCAAGACTTCCGTCATAATAATAATTAGGCATTTTTTCTCCTTAATAAAATTTTTTATATTTTAATATTTTGATAACTAAATAAAAACTGATTTGACTTAATCATCTTTGACTCAAATATCTATTTTTCTTGACATTTTGATAAACAATAAAGCAATTATAGAACTTATAATTAATCTTTCATTGGACAAAAATTGTAATTAATAGTAATTTTTCATATTAAAAGAGCTTCATCTGGTACATTGGCATTTTTTCTCTTTCTATTAGAATATTTCTTATCTGTTCAGGATTTTCTTTTTTAAATCCTAAAAATTCATCATTTGCAGTAATAAAATATTTTGCCCGTTTTATTACTACTCCTAATTTTTGTAAATGTTCATATTTTATTACACCGTATTTTCTGCACATAATTATACGTTGTGCTGAATTTACACCTATTCCGGGAATTCTTAAAAGCTCTTTATAACTTGCCTTGTTAATTTCCATAGGAAAAAGATGCCAGTTTTGTATTGCCCAATTTGCTTTCGGGTCAAGAAGAGGATCAAAGAACGGGTTTTGTTCACTCAATATCTCTTCCGCCTTAAAATTATAAAATCTAAGCAGCCAGTCAGCCTGATAAAGACGATGTTCCCTTATCATAGGCACTGCGTCTGTATTAGCGAGAATGCCTGATTTATTTACAGGGACATAGGCAGAATAATATACTCTTTTTAGTTGAAAATTTTTATAAAGATTTTCACTTTTATTGAGAATAGTATAATCACTTTCCCCGCTTGCTCCTACTATTATCTGTGTTGTCTGTCCGGCAGGAATAAATGACGGTGTACTTTTAAACAGTTTCTTTTCTTCTATATTCTGTATCTGATTTTTTTGTATAAGACCCATTGATGTGGAAATATCGGTAGGCTTCTTATCGGGAGCAAGAAGTTTGAGAGCATTATTTTCAGCAAGCTCTATATTGACTGAAACTCTGTCTACATACAGTCCCATTTCATGTATAAGCTCCTTGCTTGCCCCGGGAATAACTTTCATATGAATATACCCGTTGAATTTTTCTTCAAGACGAAGTTTCTTTGCAACGGTTATCATCTGTTCCATTGTATAGTCAGGGCTTTTTATTATTCCCGAACTTAAAAACAGTCCCTCAATATAATTTCTTCTGTAAAAATTTACAGTCAGTTTTACAATTTCCTCAGGAGTAAGTATTGCTCTCTCGATATCATTACTTCTACGATTGATACAATATTTGCAGTCGTACATGCAATGATTGGTCATAAGTATTTTAAGCAGGGAAATACATCGTCCGTCTGCCGACCATGAATGGCATATTCCGCTGAAAGCCGCATTTCCTAATCCGTCATTTATATTTTTTCTTCTGCTTCCACTTGATGAACAGGAAACATCATATTTAGCTGCAGCACTTAATATTCTTAATTTTTCATCTACAGGTTTATTCATATTTTTCCTTTCATTATTTTTTTTCTTTTCTGTTGCTATTTTCTTTGTTGTTTCTATAAAAAGATTTTATCAGAAAAATACAATTTTACCGAAACGGCTATATCTCACTGTCAAGTTTTTAAAAAAATTTTATCTCGAAAATTTTTCCATTTAAAACAATATTTTTGATTTTTTTTAAAATATCTACTGTTTTTAAATTTAAAAAATATCAGGAATAGTTCTCAATATTCAAAGATTTTATAAACTATATTTTTTACTATATTTATCTACAATAAATTTTAAATAAATGCTATAATTAAAAAAAATAATATTAAAGAAGATAGTAAATTATTAAAAATAATCATATGGAGGATTTATGAATATCGATTTTCTGAATTTGCTGGCTGAAAAGTTGAATGTAGGTTCAATGAGAAGTATTTATCTCAGCGCCGTACCCGGAAGATATAAAGCGAGACTTGACATTTCTGATTTGAACAGGATAGACGATAAATTTACTGAAATATTTTTTGAAAATCTATTTACTAAAAAGGCATTTAATGTCAAAATAAGACTGACGAATAGTGAAAAAAATCAGGCTGTTGAAAGAAAAATACAGTATCTGTTTAATGAAAATATGAATATTTTTCGGGAAGAAGGAATAAGCAGTCTTGCATTAGGTTATCCTTTACTTGTAAAACAGAATAACAAAACAAAATCTGTTATGAAAGCACCTTTATTTATCTGGAAACTAAATATATCAAGGTCTAAAACAGATATGAATGAATTTATAATATCAAAAGATGAAAATTCTGAAGTTGAAATTAATAAAGTTTTGATAATGCAACTTTTATCAGATGATAAGATAAATTTATCTGATGTCTATAATATTGAAATTCAGGATAATGAGAAAGCTGTATTTAGTTTTGAAGATATAAAAAATATAATAAAAAAAATAAACGAAAAATTGAAAATAGATTATTCAGATGAATTCAGGATAGAAGATTTTCCTGAAAAAACAGAGGAAATAGATAAGAAAGGAATAGAAAAACCTTTTATATTTTATGGAGGAATACTTGGACTTTTTAAAAGACAGAATGAAGGAATTATACAGGATTTCAATAATTTAGTGGAAAATTTTGATGAATACAAGTTCAATGTTTCTGATAGAGATGATTTTCAGCTTACTAAAAACAGCTCTGTTTCGACAGACCCGAGCCAGCAAAATGTTATAGAAACATTGACTGATACTCAATATAAAATAATTCAGGGACCTCCCGGTACAGGAAAAAGTCAGACTCTTACTGCGATTATAACAAATGCTCTTGAAAATGGAGCAAATATTTTGATTGTGTGTGAGAAAAAGACTGCCCTTGATGTAATCTATGAAAAATTGTCGGAATTGGGATTGACTGATTTAGTGGCTATGATTAATGACCCTGCGGCTAATAGAAAAGAAATAGTAAAAAGAGTAAGAGATTTGGAAGAAAACATACCTAAAATAGAACAGTATGATGAAAGTAGATACGAATATATCGTCAATGAATACAGGGAATTAAAGAAAAGATATAATGAACATCAGTCTATATTTCAGAAATCTTTAAAATCTGATGATGTTTTAAACATAAATGATGCCGCATTGAAATATTTGAATGGAAAAAACTACGG
>CALIJH010000151.1 GCA_938017765.1 uncultured Leptotrichia sp. | reverse complement strand
GGGGATAGTCGAGTAGGAGTATAAAAAATATATAAACCGTTGTACATTATCTATAATTAGATAATAATTATATTGTTAAACAATAACTATATTGGAAATTAATTATTACAAAAATAATTAAAAAGTATAAAATATTAAAAATTAACAGGAGGAGAAACATAAAATGGCAAAAGTAATTAAATTTGATGAAGATGCAAGAAAAGCACTGGAAATAGGAGTAGATACATTAGCTGATGCGGTAAAAGTAACATTGGGACCAAAAGGAAGAAATGTAGTTTTAGATAAAGGATATGGAATACCTACAATTACTAATGACGGAGTTACAATAGCAAAAGAAATAGAATTGAAAGATCCTTTTGAAAATTTAGGAGCACAGATTGTAAAAGAAGTTGCGACAAAATCTAATGATGTTGCGGGAGACGGAACTACTACGGCGACTGTATTAGCTCAGGCATTAATAAAAGAAGGACTGAAAATGGTAGCTTCGGGAGCAAATCCTGTTTTCATAAGAAAAGGAATGGAAAAAGCTTCCAAAAAAGTAATAGAAGAATTAGTAAAAAGAGCAAAAAAAATTGAATCTAATGATGAAATAGCACAAGTAGGAGCAATTTCAGCTTCAGATGAGGAAATAGGAAAATTAATAGCTCAAGCTATGGAAAAAGTAGGAGAGTCAGGAGTAATTACAGTTGAAGAAGCTAAATCTCTTGATACTACACTGGAAGTTGTAGAAGGAATGCAGTTCGATAACGGATATTTATCTCCATATATGGTTTCCGATACTGAAAGAATGGTAGTAGAGCTTGATAATCCGTTCATCCTTATTACAGATAAAAAAATATCAGGTATGAAAGAATTATTGCCTATATTGGAAAAAACAGTAGAATTAGGTAGACCTATGCTTATAATTGCTGAAGACGTTGAAGGGGAAGCTCTTGCAACATTAGTAGTAAATAAATTAAGAGGAACATTGAATATAGCAGCTGTTAAGGCACCTGCATTTGGCGACAGAAGAAAAGCTATGCTTGAAGATATAGCAGTATTGACAGGTGGAGAAGTGATTTCTGAAGAAAAAGGTATAAAACTTGAAACTGCGGATATAAACTTCTTAGGACAGGCTAAAAAAGTAAGAATTACAAAAGATAATACAGTAATCGTGGACGGTATGGGAGAATCTCAAAATATAAAAGCAAGAGTAGCACAAATTAAAAATACTATAGAAAATACAACTTCTGACTATGACAGAGAAAAATTACAGGAAAGACTTGCAAAACTGTCAGGAGGAGTTGCAGTTATAAAGGTGGGAGCCGCTACAGAAACTGAAATGAAAGAAAGAAAATTAAGAATAGAAGATGCTTTAAATGCTACAAAAGCAGCAGTAGAAGAAGGAATAGTTCCCGGAGGAGGAACAATACTTGTTCAGATAGCAAAAGCCATTGAAGACTACAAACTTGAAGGTGAAGAAGGTTTAGGAGTGGAGATAGTTAAGAGAGCTTTATATTCACCAATGAGACAGATAGTTATAAATGCAGGACTTGACGCAGGTGTCGTAATAGAAAAAGTTAAAAATGCTGCTGTAGGAATAGGGTTTGATGCAGCAAAAGAAGAATATGTCGATATGGTTAAGTCAGGAATAATAGACCCTGCCAAAGTAACAAGATCAGCTATCCAAAATGCAATTTCCGTATCATCAGTATTATTAACAACAGAAGTTGCAGTTGCTAATGAAAAAGAAGAAACGCCTATGGGTGGCGGAGGAATGCCGGGCGGAATGGGAATGCCGGGAATGATGTAAAATAAATAATAAAAATAAAATAAGAGTTGCATTATTTAGAGAAAATCTTTATCTAAATGCAACTCTTTTTTTATATTACTAACCTGTTATTAAATTATTAAAAAATAAAATTATGTTATTATATAAATTTTTAATATTTTCACAATATAACTCTATACAATATAACTTAGATAATTCAACGATAAAAATATAAGAAAAAATAAAATAAAAAATGTTCTTAATTACTGAAAAGTTTATTGAAATCATCATAATTCATAATTGTTGAACTACTTTCTTCGATTACGGAATTTCGTATTTTCAAATTAAACGGCACATTTTTAACTTTAAATCCTTTTAAAATAGATTTGTCAAAATCATAATAAACAGGAAAAGTAAAGTTATTATTTTCGACATATTGTTTTGTGTTCAATAAAGATGTTTTGGTGCTTATAAATACAACTACTACATTTACATTGTTCTTGTTTTCATCATAAAATTTTTGAAGTTCAGGCAATTCAGCCTGACAATGAGGACACCATTCAGCAGCTACTACAAATAATGTAGGTTTTCCATTATTGAAGATTTTTCGGCTTTTTGTCTTTACGCCTCTAAAATTTTTCAATTCAAAATTAGGGATTTTAGCTCCCTGTTCTACATTTACATCAAGAGTTTTACCATACCCAATCATAAATACCATAAATATTGAAATTATAATTAACAGTCTTTTCATTTTTCTCCTTTCATATTAAATAATATATTTTAAGTTATCTAAATTCATTATATATCATTTTTATTGAGTTGTAAAACTAAATTTTTATATATATTTTTATATAGCAGAGATATAACAGAAAAATAATAGAAATTATTAAATTAAACATTTCCGTTATACTTGACATATTCGTTTTTTTCGGCTAATATAAGATGAAATATTGGATTGATAAAAAACAGATATAAATTATAGAAAGTGGAAATTAGAATGAAAATTAAGATAAAAAGAAAAATTATAGCTATATTGATATGTAGCGTTTTATTAGTAAATTGTTCCAAAAAGAATGAAAATAACAATATATCCAAGAATAATTCTGAAAGTAACAATGGAGAAGAAAAAAACAAGACGGCTTCAAATGAAAAAGAAGAATATTTAAAAAAAATCACTTACTCAAATTTAGTAGATAAAACAGCTCAAAGTGAAGTTGAAAATGTATTGAAAGGTGCAGGAATTTCAGAAAAAAATATAAAATCTTTTTTTGAAGGAGTAAATTATTTTAATAATACGGTTCAGAATAAGAGCCTTGTAAAAGAGGGATTTAAAATAACCGAAGAATTAAACCCTGTCTATGACCAAGTGGCGATACAGGAAAGCTGGACTAAAAAAAGTCCTGTATTTATAGGTCAGAATTGCAGAATTACATCATTTGAACTGATGAGAGATTTTATCTCTGTGGGGAAACCTGAAATTAAAGATACGGAACAGTTATTTATGGATGAAGATGCACTTAAAAATTTTCCTGTAAAGATTTTTACTGATAATGAAAAGAAACAGTTTGAAAGTTTATTTTCCGCTATAAAGACGGAGAATACAAAAGATATATCAGTGCATGTGGAAAAAGTGAAAGAAGATTGGAAAAAGAAAAATATTAAATTTAACAACTGGAATAAAATTTCATTAGTTTCAGTATTTTTTCATTCGGAAATTACTCCTAAAGAGAGTTTCCTGTTTATAGGACATGTCGGCGTTTTATTGCCGACTTCTGACGGAAAATTATTATTTATAGAAAAGCTGGCTTTTCAGGAGCCTTATCAGGCAATAAAGTTTGATAATCGTACTCAATTAAACGACTATCTTATGAATAAATATGACGTGGAATTTAATCAACCCAATGCAAGACCGTTTATAATGGAAAATAATGAGCTGTTGAAAGGTTACAGGCTTAATCCGAATAATGTTCAAAAGTAATAATTTAAAATAAAACTAAAATAAATATGTATAGAACTTGAATATAGGTATTTTAATTTCAATAATATTTACGAATAAAAATTTATCAGTTAAATTTGAGAATACAGAAATAATATTTTTGAAAATTCCAACAAAATATATAGATGTATTTTATTATTTTAAGACTATTTTAGGTTATTAAACAGATTCAGTAATATAAATAACAGGATTTATACGTTTTCCTAAATTAACGTAAAAATATTGAAGAAAGGAGAAATATGGTTCAATGAAAATAAGAAATATTTCTGTAATTTTGACGGCTTTATTGATGATGTTCTCAATAAGTCTTGAATCATATGCTAAAAAAATGGAAATGAAAGTAAAATTTAAAACAAATAAAGGAGAGGTAAATGTCAAACTTTTTCCTGAAAAATCACCTGTTACGGTAGCAAGTTTTGTAAATCTTGTAAAACATGGGTACTATAACGGTCTGAAATTCCACAGAGTTATAGAGGATTTTATGGCTCAAGGTGGAGATCCGACAGGAACAGGAATGGGAGGTCCGGGATATAAATTTGAAGATGAAGTGAAAAATGGACTTGATTTTTCTATGTCAGGAAAATTGGCAATGGCAAATGCAGGGCCCGGAACAAACGGAAGTCAGTTTTTTATAACAACTGTGCCTACAGAATGGTTAAATGGAAAACATACTATTTTTGGTGAAGTAGTATCGGAAAAAGATCTGGAAGTAGTGAAGTCTCTTTCAAATGGAGATGTTATGGAAAGTGTAACAGTTAGTGGAAGCGGTATAGATGAGTTTTTAAATAAACATAAAAACAGAATAAGTGAATGGAATAAAGTTTTAGGGTATTAATAATTATAATATCATAAATCAAAAATAAAATAATATTCTTCAAATGTAAAACAATAATAGATATAATGATTACAAGATGTTATAAATTTGAAAGTATTCATCTTGAAATCTATAATTATTAGAAGTTAAAAGAATGATTTGAATTTGCTATTATATAAATAATAAAAGCTATTTTGAAAATGGGAATTTTTAAGATAGCTTTTTTTATAAAATATTCTTAACATTAATGAT
>CALIJH010000150.1 GCA_938017765.1 uncultured Leptotrichia sp. | reverse complement strand
AATTCTTCATGTG
Organism: uncultured Leptotrichia sp.; assembly: GCA_938017765.1. Taxonomy (GTDB): domain Bacteria; phylum Fusobacteriota; class Fusobacteriia; order Fusobacteriales; family Leptotrichiaceae; genus Pseudoleptotrichia. Next base: position 11,361 of record CALIJH010000150.1, on the reverse strand, counting down.
TCAATGGCTCAGTATAGTCATTTTTTACATTATTCCATCTATCTTCATTTAATTTTATATAATTGTTCATCTTATAATCTCCTCGTAATTTTATATTATTTCGATTTAAGTTGAATATGTTGCCATTACATTTTTCTCGCCTCTACAAATTCTAATTTATCTTCGTTGATGTTATTATTGAAATTGGTTGATAATTCTAAAAATTCTTTTTTTTAAGATTAAGTCAATGAAACAAATAATAAGCAGATAATGGGCATTTTTATTTTAAATTATCTCAAACCAAAAACCACACTGAGAAAAAGTGTGCCAGACTTCCCATAATCACAAATATATGCCAAATCATATGATTGAATTTGCATATTTTCCAAGTATAGAAAATAGTTCCTAAAGAATATAAAATACCTCCTGTTACAAGATATATAAACGAAACGTTATTAATATTAGTTTTAAGCTCATTAAAAGCAAATACAATCATCCAACCCATAAACAAATAAAGCAGTGTGGAAAACATTTTCAATTTTCCCGTGAAGAAAGATTTAAATAAAATTCCTAAAATACATATTGCCCATTGTGTCCATAAAATTATAATTCCTGTTTTGGATTTTACTACTAAAACGAGGAAAGGCGTGTAAGTGGCTGCAATCAATATATAAATGGCTGAATGGTCAAATATCTCAAATATCCTTTTGGCAGTTCCGGGTTTTAATCCGTGGTAAATCGAAGACATAGTATAAAGGACTATAAGACCGAAGCCGAATATCATAAATGATATTATTGTCGGAAAATCCCTTGTCCAACTCGCTCTTATTGTCAGTAAAATAAAAGCTATTATTGAAAGTCCTGCTCCTACCGTATGACTTACGAAGTTTGCTATTTCTTCTCCTTTTGAAGTATTATGCTCAAGTCCTGTGTTTTTTATATCGTTTTTCATTTCTGTTTCCTTTCGATTTGCAAAATTAATTTTTATGTTTATTTTATAATGAATGGATAAAAAAATCAAATAAAAAAATTATAATCAAAAAATAATTTGACTATTATCAATTTATATAATAAAATAATTTTATAGACAAAATAATTTTTAATTTGGAAGGAAAAATAAAATGATACATTACTTCTTAGCGGGCGGAATATTTATGTGGGGGATACTGCTGGCTTCAATATGCGGACTTGCAGTTATTCTGGAAAAGACATATTTATTCCTGACAAGTGAAAAAAATCTTACTGAAAATTATAAAAAAGAATTATACAGGACTCTAAAAAAGGGGAGTAAAAAAGATATACTTGAACTATGCAGAGAGAAAAAAGATTCAGTTTCACATCTTGTAGTAAAAACAATAGAAAATTCGGATATTGATTTTGATAAGGCTGATATTTCCCATAAACAGTATATGGAAGAAATAATTACTGAAAACATTTTGGAGCAGACAATGAAACTCGAAAAAGGAATGTGGCTTTTAGGAGCTGTTGTAAATACCGCTCCGCAATTGGGACTGCTCGGAACGGTTACAGGAATGATAGTATCCTTTTCGGCACTCAGTACCAACAATACTGAAAGTGCAAGGGCGGTAGCTTCAGGTATTTCCGAGGCACTTTATACTACAGCATTTGGGCTGATGGTAGCGATACCTTTTTTAGTGTTCTATAATTATTTTAATAAAAAAATAGACAATGTAGTTCTCGAAATGGAAAGGGCTTCTCTTCATTTTTTGAACAGATTTGAAAAAAGATATTAATTTGTAAATAATAAGTGAATATCTGATTTTTGGATATCAATTGTACAGAATGGAGTAAAAATGAGATTTACAAATAGGAGAACTAAAAGAAATGCCGAAATATCAATGCTGAATTTGATAGATGTCATATTTATGTTGTTAATATTTTTTATGATAACGACGACATTTAATAATTACGCACAATTCAACCTTGCCGTACCGAAAACGGATACAAAACAGGATAACCATGTAAAAGAAACAGCTGTGGAACTTATAATAGATAGAAATCTGCAATATTTTTTAAAAGTTGACGGGAATATAAAAACTATAAATCCTGAAAATCTGAAAGAAGAATTTTCCAAAATAAATCCCGAACTTTTGAAAAACGTAACACTTACTGCGGATGAACATCTGGAATATGGAAAAATAGTCGATATTATGGGGAGATTAAAAAATCAGGACGTGAAGAATATCAATCTCAATATACAAAAAAACAATAAATAAAGAAAGGAGAGTATGCGGTAAAGTATATTAATCCTGCATACGGAAAAGTTATGGTGAAAAAAATCGGTATTCTAAGTTTACTGGCAGTGGCTGCCTTGTTACATGCTGAAGGAAAATACGAAGGAAGAATGGAAGAAAGTGTGGTTACTTCTACGGGATTTACTGAAAACGTGGAAAAACAGATAAAAAATGTTACTGTTATCACAAATCAGGACATCAAAGACAAAGGGTATAATTCAGTAGAGGAAATACTGAGAAGGACACCGGGAATAAACTTTGTAAATAACGGTTTCGGTGAGATTGTGGATATAAGAGGACAGGGACCTGAAAAAGCTTCGGGACGTGTAAAAGTGTTAGTAGACGGAGTTTCTATGAACATACTTGACTTATCTCACGGTCTTGTACCTATAAATTCAGTATCTGTAGAAGAGATAGAAAGAATAGAGATTATACCGGGCGGAGGGTCTATTCTCTATGGAAACGGTACAGCAGGAGGAGTAATAAACATCATTACAAGAAGAGTGGAGAAAGAAGGTGCTCACGGGAAAATCTACTACGAAAGCAGTTCTTACAATACAAATAAGGCAGGTGCAAGAACAGGAATAAAATTCAATGATAATTTCTCCATAGACTTGGGATATGAAAATATTAACGGAAGAGGCTATAGAGAAAAAGATAAAAACTCCAATGAATTTATATATGGAGGATTTACTCTTCAGAGCGACAGACAGAAATTGAGATTTAAAGCCACAAAATATAATGAGGACGGTGAAACTACAGACGGTCTGACATTGGAACAGTTAAGTAAAAACAGAAAACAGGCAGGAGAGTATTTTAACAATACAACAGCCCTAAGAAAAGAATACACTCTTGAGTATAATATAAAACCAACCGACAATCTTGAATTTACAGTATTGGGATACAATCAGAAAATGCAGAGAAATTATGTTCAGGATTATGGAATGGGAGTTATAAATAATGGATTGTTCAGAGATAAGAAAAACGGTGTGAACTTAAAAGGAAACTTTAACTATGGAAGCGGAAATCTTGTATTCGGTTATGAATTTATAGATAACAAAATGCTAAGAAGATCTATAAATACAATGACAATGAGAGGAAGAACAAGAACGTTGTCAGATACGAAAATAGATTTATCCAAAAAGACAAATTCATTCTTCTTACTTGAAAGACATTCATTTACAGACAGATTGGAAGGTACTTTAGGATACAGATATGAGTCGGCGAAATACGATATTTTCAGAACTGACGGAGCAAGCTCATTAAAATCAAAATCCAAAGAAAATAATAACGCTTATGAAGCATCGTTGAACTTTAAATATTCCGATACGGGAAATATCTACGCAAAATATGAAAGAGGCTTTAGATCTCCAAGCCCTACAGAATTAGTAGATAAGGACAGAATAAAAGGATATACTTTAAATGGAGTAAAACCTGAAACTTATGACACTTATGAAATAGGTGTAAAAGATATGATAGCTAACTCATATGTGAGTCTGACAGGGTTCTATACAAAAACTAAAAATGAAATATCCATAGTCTGGGGTTCAGGAGCATTTATGAGAAACTGGAAATATAAAAACCTTGAAGAAACTGAAAGAAAAGGATTTGAATTATTTGCTGAACAATATTTAGGCAAATTCAGAATAAATGAATCAGTTTCTTATGTAAATGCAAGAATAACAAAAGGTGATAAAAAAGGTCATAAAATAGCCTATGTTCCGTCAACAAAAGCAACATTGGGACTGACTTATGATATTGTTACAGGATTGGCATTAAAAGCTGATGTAAATTATCTTTCGGGAACAGTGGACAACAATAATAATAAAGTAAAAGCATATTCCACTACTGATTTGGGAGTGAGTTACAGACATGAAAACGGTCTGGGAATAGATGCCGGAGTAAAAAATGTATTCGGTAAGAAATATAATCTGTTCCAAAATGGAGACAGCTATAAACCGGCAGGAGAAAGACAGTATTACTTGGGTGTAAGCTATGAATTCTAATATAAATATGAAAAAAATATATGCAGGACTTGTAATATTTCTGTTTATATTCATATTTATTGCTCTAAAAATGGGGGATACGGATATTTCATTGAAAAATATAATCGGCTCTTTTCTGAACAAAAATAATGTGGACAGCTCAATAAAAAATATCATTTTAAATATAAGATTACCGAGAATACTAATGGCCGTATTGATAGGAATGCTATTGGCAAGTTCGGGGACAGTCGTACAGACTGTCTTCCGAAATCCTCTGGCAGACCCCTATATAATAGGAATATCTGCAAGTGCCACTTTCGGTGCCGTAATAGCCTTTATGCTGGAACTTCCCGATATAATGTACGGGATATCAGGGTTTATCACATCAGTGGCTGTTATATTGCTAATATTCAGATTATCATCAAGAAAAAATGGAACTGATATAACTTCACTTTTAATAATAGGAATTGCAATATCCTCTTTTTTAGGAGCATTTACTTCATTCAGTATGTATCTTATCGGACAGGATTCATTTAAAATCGTGGCGTGGATGATGGGATATATAGGAACTTCGTCATGGCTCAGAGTAGGTATTTTGACAATTCCTCTTATAATATCGGTTGCATATTTTTATTTAAAGAGATACGATTTGGATTTACTTTTGAGTGGAGATGAAGAAGCTCATTCCTTAGGCCTTGACGTGGGAAAGCTCAAAAGAAATATACTCATAATATCTTCACTGATTGTAGGATTTTCGGTAGCATTCACAGGAATGATAGGATTTGTAGGACTGATAGCTCCTCATACAATAAGGCTTATAACTAAGAGTAGCAGTAACGTAAAACTGATACCCCTTGCAACTCTGGGAGGAGGTCTGTTTCTTCTCATTTGTGATACGATAGGGCGGACGATATTGAGTCCTGTGGAAATTCCTATCGGGATAGTAACTGCATTTTTCGGGGCTCCTTTTTTTCTATATCTGGCAATAAAAAAAGGGAAAGGAGGATAATCCTGTGAAAAATGATATATATGCCGAAAATATCATATTTTCTTATGATGATAAAAGTGAAAAACTTTTAAACGGAATAGATTTGAATATAAAAAAAGGAGAATTTACAGGGATACTCGGGCCTAATGGCTGCGGGAAATCCACTCTTTTAAAAATTATATTGAAATATATTTCTCCGAGAACGGGAATAATAAGACTTCAGGATAAAGAACTGAAAGAATACAGCCAAAAAGAGCTTTCGGAAATATTGAGCTTTGTTCCTCAAAAGTCATCTCTCTCAATGCCTATGTCCGTGGAAGAAGTGGTCTATATGGGGAGAGTGCCGTACATAAAAAATAAATGGGCAGGTTTTGATAAAGAAGATGATGATAAAGTAAGTGAAATATTAAAAAAACTGAATCTCGAAAATTTCAGGAAAAGAAATATTTTTTCCCTTTCAGGAGGAGAATTTCAGAGGGTTTTGCTGGCAAGGTCATTAGCACAGGATACGTCTATCATAATGCTTGATGAGCCGACTTCGGCCCTTGATATGAATTATGCACTTGAGATAATGAAGCTGGTTTTTAATTTTGTAAAAACTGAAAATATGACCGCAATAATGGTAATGCATGATTTGAATTTAGCTTCGATGTACTGTGATAATCTCGTATTTTTGAAAGACGGGAAAATAAAATACAAAGGTACTCCCGAAGAACTGTTCAGACCCGAAGTTTTTTATGAAATATACGGGTTTGAATGTGAAGTGGCAAAACATAACGGTCATTTTTATGTAATACCGAAAAAAATATAATATATAAATTATGAAAACAGTAATAAATCAAAAACAAAATAATGGTGAAAAATAATAGCTGATAAGGAGGAACTTCTTATGAAATTTATAAAAAATGGAGTGATGAAAAAGAGTTTTCTTTTCTTTGTTTTATTGATGTCTTTGATGATAATATCCTGCTCGAAAAAGAATAATGACAGTAAAGAAAGCCCGCAGGGAGAAAGTAAATATAAAAGGATAGTGGTTATGGATCCTGCTGTAGTTGAAATGATATATCTGCTCGGTGCTGAAGATAAAATTGTAGGAATCACAAAGCTCCAAAGGTCAAAAATATGGCCCGAAGATAAAACAGACAAACTTGAAAGTGTAGGAACTTTTACAAATGTTTCAGTAGAAAAAGTACTTTCTCTGAAACCTGATTTGGTAATAACTTCCACTTTTTACGCTCCCGAAGGCTTTGAAAATCTTATGAAATCTAATAATATTGAACTTAAAAATGTTGGGGCAAATACAATAGAAGAAATTTTTGCTAATTTTAGAGAGATAGGAAAAATGCTCGGCAAAGAAAAAGAAGCTGAAAAAATAATTGCAGAAAAAAGGGAAAAGCTTGAAAAAATCAAAAAGTTGGAAACAAAGGAGAAAAAAGGAGTGTTTATACTGTCGGCTGCTCCTATGAGAATATTTGGCAAGGATACTTTGCCTGATGATATTATGAAATTGCTCAATATAAAAAATATTGCGGACAATATGCCGGGAAACAGTCCTATTTTGACACCTGAATATCTGATAAAGGAAAACCCTGACGTTATTCTGACATTAGTAAAAAATCCTGATGAAATTGTGAAGGCAAATCCTCAGATAAAAGACGTAGACGCAATAAAAAATAAAAAATTTATTGTTCTTGATTCCAATCAGGTTTTGAGAGGTTCTCCAAGAATAATAGACCATATTGCGGAAGTATATGAAAAAACTCAAAAAAATTAGTAATTCTAAAAAAATAAAAGAGGGGATTTATTTCGGAACAGGGGAACAGCAATGAAATTTTATATTATTTCAATAATTTTAAATATCGGTATTTTGTTTATACCAATCTTTACTCTACTGAAAGATACGGAAGAAAAGCAGGAAGTAATAACCGTAAATCTGCAAAATATGTCTTTTGAAAATAATGATAATGCAATAAATACGGGGCAGGAAGATCTGGAACAGAAAAATAAGGAAATAAACAGCAGTAAATCCGAAATAATACAGGATATTAACAGAATAACTGAAAACAGTGATATTAAAAAAAATATTGAAACGGTAAAAAAAACTCAAAAAACTGAAAATAGAAATATAGTCAGTCCTGCTGAAAACAGACAGACAGCAGTCAATAATAACAATAATCATCAATCTAATAATGATGGGCAGCTGTCATCGGGAAATTCGGTTTCTGACAAAAATACAAGCTCGGGAGATACGGGGAAAGTAACGGATAACGGAGCCAGTACCAACGGAAATAGTAACAGGCAGCACAATAACAGCAGTAAAGATGCCGGAAATAATAATGACGGGGGAAAAGAAAAAGTTACTAATGTGTGTCGTGAAGGGATAGACTTTACCGTAACTTATAATCCTAATTTACAGTATCCTGTTGCTGCTGAAAGACTGGGATTGAAAAATACCGTTGTGATAAACGTAAAGCTGAATTTTAACAGTAACGGAAGTGTTTCCATTATAGGAGTATCCGGAGGAAACAATATATTTCGGGATGAAGCCAGAAGAGCTGCAAGCGGAATAAGAGTAAAAATAAAAAATCCTGAAACACTGAAATGTACCATAACAAAGCCTTTCAGGTTTAATCCGCGATAAGTTGGGGAAAAATAAAATACATAATAATAAAGGAGAAGGTGAAAAGATGAAAGACAGAATTTTAAATCATATGAATGAAGACCATAATGAGGTGCTTGCTTTATACGTGCGTCATTTTAATAAAAGAGATGATGTAAAAGAAGCAAGACTGATAGATGTAGACGAAGAAGGAATGACAATCCGTATAAACGGAAATGAAAATGTGAAAGTGAATTTTATAAAAAGAACCGATTTTCAGGGAATGCATCTGGAAATGGTGAAAATGGCAAAAATAGCGAGAAAAGAACTGGGAATTCCGGCTCCTGAAAGATATAAGGATAAAAATCATTTAAAAGAAGAAGAATTGAAAATAGAGCTGAATGATTTTATAAGGGAATTTAAGTCGGTAATACTCGGAACAGTAACTGAAAAAGGAGAACCTAATGTTACTTATGCTCCTTATTTGAGATTTAGAGGAGATAATTATATTTTTATAAGCACAACGGGGGACCATTTTGACAATTTGAAAAATAACGGGAAACTTGAAGTGCTGTTTGTAGAAGACGAAGCAAAGACAAAAATGATTTCGGCAAGGGTAAGAGCGAGATTTAAAGCAGTTGCTGAATTTTTGGAAAGAGATTCCCAGTTTGAAGAGATTTTGGATGAATTTGAAAAAAAAGACAGTGTAATAAAAATGACACGTAATATGAAAGATTTTTGTCTTGTGAAACTGACTTTTAAAAGCGGAAGATATATTAAAGGAATTGGGAAAGCCTATGATATAACTGAAAATGGAGAAATGAACCATGTAACTCAAGACGGACATATTTACGGAAATGACGGAGAATAAGGAGAGATATATGTTTAGTGAGCGTTTTAAATCACATCATGATGTAGGCGGTATAATAGCTAAACATTTCGGTCATATGAAAAGACCTGTTCCGCCTGTGGAAATGGAAAAACTTCTTTTGACAGAAGCTGAAGAGGAAAAAGGTGTAATGTATGTCCATATTCCTTACTGTGATAAAATATGCTCTTTCTGTAATCTCAACAGAAAACAGCTGGATAATGACCTTGAAGATTATACGGCTTTTCTGATTAATGAATTTGAAAGATATGGAAAAACAAGCTATATGAAAAGTAAAAAGCTGGACGCCATATTTTTTGGGGGAGGAACACCTACAATATTACGTGAACATCAGTTAGAAAAAATTCTTCAAAGTATAAAGGCAAATTACAAATTTACTGATGATTATGAATTTACTTTTGAAACGACATTGCATAATCTCAATGACAGGAAGATACAGATTTTACAGGAAAACGGAGTAAACAGACTGAGTATCGGTATTCAGTCATTTTCTCCGAAAGGAAGAGATACACTGAACAGGACATACACTAAAGAAGAAACGATAAAAAGACTGAAAAGAGTGAAAGAAACTTTTAACGGACTGGTCTGTATAGACATAATTTATAATTATCCTGATGAAACAGTGGAAGAAGTAACGGAAGATGCGGATATTATTATAGATCTTGAGTTGGATAGTGCAAGCTTTTATTCTCTTATGATATATGAAGGCTCAAAAATGTCTGAAGATATAAGGGAAAATAGATTGGAGCTTAATTACAAACTGGAAACGGATAAAAAATTACACGATGCTTTTCTGAAAAGGCTCCTTTCCACAAATGATTATGAAATACTGGAACATACAAAAATAGTAAGAAAAAATAGGGATAAATATAAATATATCAAGCTTCTCAATGCAGGAACGGATACGTTGCCCATAGGAGTGGGAGCCGGAGGAAAGCTCGGGAATATTGATATGTTTAGAATGAATCAAGAAAGACAGTTTCTTATGATGTCAAGTGAAGAAGAGAGAAAATTAAAAATTTTGAGCGGAATTTTTCAATATCCCGTAGTCTATTTTTCAGAAGTAAAAAAATATATATCGGAAGAAATATTTTATAAATTGTATGAACTGTTTAAACTGTTTGAAAGTAAAAAATATATAAAGTTATATAATGACCGTTATGAAATAACTGTTGACGGAGTATTTTGGGGAAATAATATGGACAGCGAGTTTATAAAATTATGTCTGGGAGGTTAGAAATATGAGTACATTAGTAGTATATTCCACAATGACAGGAAACACTGAAAAAGTGGCAAAAGCCATATTTGAAGTAATCGAAGGAGAAAAAGAAATAAAAAATATTGCAGAAATAGAAAATTCCGAATATCATAAAAAATTTGATAAAATAATATTTGGTTATTGGGTAGACAAAGGCGATGCAGATGAAAGAATGAAAAAATTTATGTCCGAAGTAAGGGATAAGACTGTGGGAGCTTTTGGAACACTGGGAGCAAAGCCCGATTCTGAACATGCAAAAAAATGTATGGCAAAAGTAAAAACATTTTTAGAAGAAAATAATAATAAGGTAGAAAGGGAATTTATATGCAGAGGAGCCATAGACCCAAAACTTCTTGACAAATTCCGAAAGATGAATATGCCGGGACATCATGCTCCTACTCCCGAAAATGAAAAGAAATGGGCTGAAGCCGCAAAACATCCAAATGAAGAAGATTTTAAAAATGCAAAAAAGGTTTTTGAAGGATTTTGATTAAAAATAAATATTAAATTAATTATATTTATAGATTTTTTATTTGATTTTTTTTGGAGATATGTTAAAATAATTTAGTAAATAACAAAGACATATAGGGAACATATAATAAAAAAGGAATATTGCAGTATTCCTTTTTTGTTTTTATTGGAAAATAAAATATAAAATCATATATACAGAATTATCAAAAAAATCATAAAATTATAAAAAGTCAATAATTTTTCGTTGTTTGTAAATTAGAGTTGAAAATTTATAAAATTTAAGGTAAAATTTATAATAAATAGAATAAAAAATGAAGTTATAAATATGAAGAAAGGAAAAAATATGAAAAAACTGATTTTATTGCTTGTATTTCTAACAGGAATAACAATATTTGGACAAAAGAATATTTCATTTGAAAGTGGGTTTATTCCAAATGATGAAATGGAAAAAAATTTATCGGGAAATCCGAAAAAAGTTTCGTGGTTCAGTGCAAATTCGGACAAGGTATTTGACGAAGAAAGCGGAAAACACAATTTTCAGATTATACAGGAAAATAATCAAAAATATCTGATACAGTGGAAACCGGATTTTGTTTTTGAATGTTACTGCCATTCACGTAAAAGAATAAAATATATAAATCAACCTTATTCCAAAGAGCAAATTGCAAAAGGAGAAAAAGAAGGCAAACTGAAAAGATATATAATTTATCCTGATAAACAAAAAAATATATTTTATATAAAAAACTATACCGACCTTAAAGGCGAAAAATATGATAAATTATATTTTGGATTTGACAGTAAATTAAAAAAGATTGTTATTCTTGATAAAAATAATAGTTCTGATAAAAATTTTAACATAATTGAGATATTGGAGAAAGCAACGGAAGAATAGTAAAAACGGCTATGATAAAAAAGGAGCGGGATTATATGATTGATA
>CALIJH010000149.1 GCA_938017765.1 uncultured Leptotrichia sp. | reverse complement strand
TTAAAGATACATATATTTATGAAGGAAATATAAATACAACTATTGAAAACAAAGATAGTGATACTGAAAATGTTAATAATGAAAACACTAATAGTATTGAAAATGAAAAATAAAAATCGGAGGAAATAATGATAGGAATTATTGGAGCAGTAATTGAAGAGGCTGAAGCAATCAAAAAGGAAATTAATGATATTAAGGAAAACACAATAAACGGAATATCGTTTTTTACTGGAAAATTTAATGATAAAGATGTTGTTTTTGTACAATCTGGAATTGGGAAGGTAAATGCTGCGATTACTGCTACTTTATTAATTGAGAGATTTGGTGTAAGTGAGGTTATTTTTTCAGGAGTTGCAGGTTCGCTGGATGAAAGACTGAAAGTTGGAGATGTTGTTATTGGACGAGATGTTGTTCAACACGATGTTGATGCTACAGCATTTGGATATAGAATGGGACAGATTCCTCAAATGAAGGAATGGGCATTTGAGTCAGATAAGGGACTTATTGAAAAAACTGGAACTATAACTAATTTTGAACATCAGATATTACTTGGAAGAATTTTGACTGGAGATCAGTTTGTGAGTCAAAAAGATGTAAAAATTCAACTTGGAAAGGATTTTGAAGCACTTTGTGTGGATATGGAAAGTGGAGCTGTAGCTCAGGTTTGTACAAGACTAGGTATAAAATTCTTAATAATCCGTTCAATTTCAGATTCGATTACAGATGATTCTGGAATGGAATACACAAGTTTTGTAAAGCTTGCAGCAGAAAATTCTAAAAGGATATTAAAAGAGATTATTTAATAAAAATAAAAAGGTAAAAGAAGGGAGAAAAAATGAGTTTTCGATTAAATCCGTTTAAAGTAATGAGAGCAGTTGGAATTGTTGCAGTTGTTACTTATGGCGTGGTGCTTGCAACAGGCTATAAAAAATCAAAAGAAACTACGACTGAAAGTATTACAAAAGAAATGAAAATTAGAAATAAGGATTTTTATAATTCCAAAGATTATAAGAATAATCTGACTTTACCAAATCAGGTTGTAGAAAATAATAACGAAACAGTTACAAAGGAACTTGAGCAGACAAAAAGTTCGCAGCCAATTAATTTACAGCAAGATCAAGCAGAAATTAATCAGAAAAATACATCATCACAACTACAAACAAATGAAAAAACAACAGAGGATGTAAAAAAGAAAAAAGAGCATGCTAAGCGGGAAGCTAGAAAATTGGAACAGAAAAAAAAGGAAGAAGCTAGGCTAATCGAACAAAAACGTAAGGAAGAGGCAAGGGCAGAAGCACATCAGGCTGAAATACGAAAACAGCAACAAGAGGAGGCTAGAAAGGAACAAGCAAGAGCAGAAGCGGCAAAACAGCATGCTAGAGAAGAGGCAGCAAGAAAATCAAAAGAGGAAGCAGCAAGAAAAGCTAGAGAAGAAGCAAAGAAAAAACAAGTGAAAAGTAGTTCTAAAAAGTATATTCAGGTAGCTTCAGTAAATTCAGAATCTTCAGCAAGAGAAATAGCTAAAAAGCTAGGTGGAAATTTTTACTATAAAAGAACTTCAGTAAATGGAAAAACAGTTTATGTAGTGATGTCAAATATGACAGACAACCCGAATACTTTAAAAATTATGGAAAATCAAGCTAAGAAAGCAGGAAGCGGCTATATGATCCGTTCTGTTGGGAAATAATAGCTAAGAGTTATAAAAATTTAAGAACAGGAATAAAATAAAAATATATGAAAAAAAATTACAAAGGAAACATTTTTCCAAAAGAAATCGTAAATGAAATAAAATTATCTAAAAGCATTATTTTAACAGCGCATATCAATCCCGATGGAGATGCATTAGGCTCGCTTTTGGCATTTTATTTTATGATAGATGATTTTTGTAAAAAAAATAATATGGAAAAAATGATAAAAATCGTTGTTGATGATAAGTTGCCTAAGTATATGAGACATTTTGAAGATACAGGACTTATCTGGGATTATGAAAAATTTTGTGAAAAATTTAAGAAAAATTTTCAGAATAATGAAAAATTTGACTTGTTTATAAGTCTGGACTGTGCAAATCAGGAAAGATATGAAAGAGCTGCAGAAATCAAAAAATTGAGTAAAAAATCAATAAATATTGATCATCATGTCAGCAATACTGAACATGCGGATTTTAACTATGTAGAAGATATTTGCAGTACAGGAGAGCTTTTATATCAGTTTTTGAAGATTTTCGATATTGAACTGACAAAGAAAATTGCTGAATATATGTATCTTGGAATAATTAATGACACTGGGAACTTTAGGCATGATAATGTTACACCGCACACTTTTCTTGTATGTTCCAAATTAATTGAGGCAGGCATGAATAATCACAAAATTGCTAATATTATTTTTGCAGTAAGTGAAAAACAAGTTGATTTTATTGGTGAAGTTTATAAAAATAAAAAAATATATAAGGAGAAGACAAATGTTAAAAAATCGTAAAAGTAAATTTTTAGTTTTAATTTTAGCTTTATTCACGTTGTTAGTAGCGTGTGGAGGGAAAAGTGCAAAAAGTAAAGGTAATCCAGATGAATTGGTAGTAGGAGTTACTACGTTTGCGGATACGCTTGAGCCAACAGATCAGTATTTTGGCTGGGTTATAACTCGTTATGGTATAGGAGAAAATTTGACAAAATTTGATGAAAAAGGGGATTTACAGCCATTGCTTGCTGAAAGCTGGAAATTAAGTGATGATAAGTTGGAATGGACTTTTAAAATAAGAGACGGAGTAACTTTCTCCAATGGAAATCCATTGACAGCGGAAGCGGTAAAAAAATCGATAGAAAGAGTGTTTGAAAAAAATAAAAGGGCTGAATCTTTCTTTACATACACTTCAATAGAAGCTGACGGACAAAATTTAAAAATAAAAACAAAAGAACCTGTGGCAATATTGCCTGAATCTTTAGCAGACCCGTTATTTCTTATAGTAGACACTACAGCAAATACGGAAGAATTTGCCCAAAAAGGACCGATAGCAACAGGACCGTTCATAGTTCAGGAGTTCAAGCCGGGAGAATATACAGTAGTAGTAAGAAATGAAAAATACTGGAACGGAAAAGCAAAACTTGCAAAAGTGACGTTTAAAGATATAAATGACCAGAATACAAGAGCACTGTCATTAAAATCAGGAGAAATAGATGTGGCATACAATCTGAAAGTTACGAACAAAGCTGACTTTGAAGGAGATAAAGATATCGTAATAAATGAGTTAAAATCATTGAGATCGACTTATGCCTTTATGAACCAGACTAAAGGTCTGAAAGATAAAGTATTGAGAGAAGCGATAATAAGAGGAGCAAACAGGGAAAATTATACTCAAAATCTATTGCAGGGAGGAGCAACTCCGGGAAAAGCCCCTATTCCTCCGACATTGGATTTCGGATTTAATGAATTGAAAGATGAAAATGCCTATAACCGTGAAAGTGCTAAAAAGTTATTGACAGATGCAGGATATAAAGATGTGGACGGAGACGGATATTTAGAAAGACCTGACGGTTCAAAACTTGATTTGAATTTTGTAATTTATACGAGCAGGGCGGAACTCGGTATTTATGCTCAGGCACTTCAGGCTGATATGAAAGAAATAGGAATAAAAGTAACTTTAAAACCTGTAAGTTATGAGACAGTTTTGAGTATGAGAGACGATTCAAATTTTGATATGCTAATATGGAATGTACTTGCTGCAAATACTGGAGACCCTGAAAAATATCTGAATGAAAACTGGTACAGTAAAGCCAAGACAAACAAGACAGGATATTCCAACCCTGAAGTGGATAAATTAATCAATGAATTGTCAAAAGAATTTGACAAAGCAAAAAGAAAAGAGCTGACAATAAAAATACAGCAACTTATAATGAATGATGCCGCTACTTTGTTCTTCGGATATGAAACAACATTCCTTTACAGTAAAAAATCCGTAACAGGGCTGAAAATGTATCCAATGGATTATTACTGGATAACAAAAGACGTAGCTAAGACTAAGTAGATTATAAATAATAAGAAAAATTATAAATAAAAAATATGAATAAATATTTTATGTTATGCGAGGGAGTATTTATGCTGAAGATAGAAAATTTGACAATTCAGTACGGGGATAAACTTCCGGTAGTTGAAAATTTTTCTTTATCATTAAATAAAGGTGAAATAATAACAATAGTAGGAGAAAGCGGTAGCGGAAAATCTACCGTTCTTTCTTCTATTTTAGGATTATTGGCAAATAATGGAAAAATAATTTCGGGAGACATTGTCTATAATGGAGAATCCCTGCTCAGGAAAAACATCAACCAATGGAGAGAAATTAGAGGAACAGAAATAACGATGATTTCTCAGGATTCGGGAGGGACTCTAAATCCGATAAGAAAAATAGGAAAGCAGTTTGTTGAGTATATTCGGACTCATTCGGATTTGTCAATTAAAGAAGCTGAAAAAAAAGCAAAGGATATACTTTTTAGAGTAAATCTGCCTGATTCCGATATTATTATGAAAAGTTATCCTCATCAGCTGTCGGGAGGAATGAAACAGAGAGTCGGAATAGCTATGGCATTGACTTTTCATCCTAAAATAATACTTGCAGATGAGCCGACAAGTGCTCTCGATGTGATAACGCAGGCACAGATAGTCAAAGAGATAATGGACTTAAGAAAGACATTTGATACATCCATAATTATAGTAACTCATAATCTCGGAGTTGCAGCGTATATTTCCGATAAAATAATAGTTATGCAAAATGGAAAAATAGTCGATAAAGGAGATAAAGATTCGGTAATAAATAATCCTCAAAGTGATTATACAAAAAAACTCCTTAAAGCTGTTCCTGAAATTGGAGGTGAAAGACTTGTCTGATGATAAATTTAGTGATAAAGATATAATTCTTGAGACTAAAAATCTTACGAAGATTTATGAAAAATCAAATAATAAAAAAGTAGCAGCCTGTAACAATGTAAATCTAAAAATTTATAAAGGAAAAACATTGGGAGTAGTCGGAGAATCAGGCTCGGGAAAAACAACACTTGCAAATATGCTCATGGATTTGGAAAGTCCCACTTCGGGTGAGATCCTCTATCATGGAAAGGACATAAGTAAATTTACAAAAAAACAAATCTGGGAAAACAGACAAAATATACAGATAGTCTTTCAGGATCCATGGTCAGCTTTCAATCCTAAAATGAATGTTATGCAGATACTTACGGAACCTCTTATGAATTATAATCGACTGAAAAGGTCTGAAAGAAAGGAAAAAGCTGTAGAATTATTAAAAATGGTTGATTTACCTGAAGAATTTGTAACAAAATATCCTCAAAATATGAGTGGAGGACAAAGACAGAGATTAGGAATTGCAAGGGCTATTTCTTTAAAACCTGAAATAATTATATGTGATGAAGCGACTTCCGCTCTTGATGTATCCATTCAGAAAAAGATAGTGGAATTGCTCGTAAGATTACAAAAAGAAAAAAATATAACTATGATTTTTATTTGCCACGATATAGCTTTGATAGAGTCTTTTGCCCATGAAATAGCCGTTATGTATCATGGTGATGTAGTAGAAATCATCAGAGGAAGACAGATTTCTGAAAAAGCCTGTCATCCTTATACAAAGTCGTTACTAAAAGCAATATTTCCTGTGTATAGTAAAACGAAATACGATAATGCAAAAGAAAATATAAATAAGCAGTAATAGCAGTAAATATTATAAACTATAATATTTTACACAGTTTGTGGAAAGAAGTTTAGTCCTAAGATTTCGTTTCAGGAAAAAAGAAGTCAAAAAAAGAGAAAAAATTTTAAAATTTGTATTTCCGAAATAATTCCAAAATAATAATTTTTAATAAATATTACTTGACTTTTTTGTAAATTTTGTTTATTATATTATGTAAACAGCTAAAAAATTAAGAGAATTATAATTATATAATTTCAGAAAGGAAAAAAATGACTAAAAGAACATACCAACCAAATAAAAGAAAAAGAAAAAAAGATCATGGCTTCAGATCAAGAATGAAAACTAAAAGTGGAAGAAAAGTTCTAAAAAGAAGAAGAGAAAAAGGAAGAGCAAGACTATCAGCATAACCCGGTGATTAAAAAACGACACCGGGTTTTTAAAAAATGCGGAACAGAAGAGTATAATTATGCAGTCTGAAAGAATAAAGAAAAACAGAGAGTTTTCTTTTATATATAATAATTCTAAAAAAGTATACACAAGGTATGCTATTATTTTTATAAAAGAAAATAATACCAATCAGCGGAGATTTGGTTTTGTAGCCAGTAAAAAAACGGGAAAAGCTGTTCAAAGAAACAGGATAAAAAGACTTTTTAAAGAATTTGTAAAATTAAACAGAACAAAACTAAAAGAAAACACGGATTATATTTTTGTAGGAAAATCAAATTTAAAGGAAAATATAAGAAGTTTAAAGTATAAAGATATTGAAAAGGATATGTTAAAGGTGATAAAATAATGAAACATATATTTTTGTTTTTGATAAAAATATATCAGAAATTTTTTTCCGGTGCTTTTGGAAGAAAGTGCAGATTTTATCCGACATGTTCGGAATATTCAAGACAGGCCATAGAAAAATACGGTGCAATAAAAGGAGTATATTTAAGTGTAAAAAGGATATTAAAATGTCATCCTTTTCATAAGGGCGGATATGACCCTTTAAAATAACATATAAAATGGAGGAAATGAAAAATGGCGAAAGCAAGAGGAGGCTTTCTTAGAATATCTGCGATTGAAAATCTGGTTGTCGCAGTATTAAAAGGAATAAACGGAATAGTAGGAAATTACGGAATAGCAATAATAATAGTAACAATAATAGTGAGGCTTTTAATGTTTCCTTTGACTTTAAAGCAGGAAAAGTCAATGAAAAAGATGAGAGAATTACAGCCTGAATTAGATAAAATAAAAGAAAAATACAAAGACAACCCGCAGGAATATCAAAAAAGAACTGCCGAAATATACAAAGAAAATAATGTAAATCCTTTAAGCGGATGTCTGCCTATATTGATTCAGATGCCGATATTTATAGCTTTGTATTATGCTTTCAGCGGAGATGCCATACCAAATGACGCAACATTTTTATGGTTTCATTTGAAACATCCTGATGCATTGTTCAAAATAGGGACATTCACTTTCAATTTACTGCCGGTTTTAAACACACTGGTAACTTATACGCAGCAGAAAATGATGACAGGCAAAACAAAAGGACAGGAAACTAACAATCAGATGCAGTCAATGCTTTATACAATGCCAATTATGATGTTATTTATTTTTTATAATATGCCTTCGGGAGTAACTTTGTATTATTTAGTTTCCGGAGTACTTTCCCTCGTTCAACAATATTTTATAATGAAAGGAAGAGACTGATAAATGGATAAAATAATATTGAAAGCCCAAAATAGAGAAGAACTTGATAATATGATTAAAAGAACTCTTACTTTGGAAAGTGATGAAACTTTTAAAATAAATGTTGTTAAGGAACCTAAAAAAATATTATTTTTAAATTTTAAAGGAATATATGAAATAGAAATTGTTAAAAAGTCTGAATTGGAAAGAAACGATAATAAAAATAGTAAAAATGAAAAAAGAAATTTTGATAAATTTGAGAAAAAAGACAATAAAAAAGATACAAGAAAAGATAAGAAAAGCTCCAAAGAAAATTTCAAAAAAGAAAAGTTTGAAAAAAATAAATTTGATAACAAAAAAAATTCAGGAAATAAAATAAATAATAATTTTAATAATGCTGAAAATACAGTTACGGCTGAATATACAGAAAATATTGAAAATACAGCCAAAGAAATAAAGTCCGATGATACCAATTATGATAAAATCAGAAGTTTTATGAAAGAATTTATAGTAAATTCCAAATTGGACTTAAAAATAGTAAATATAGAAAAAAGCGGAGAAAGATACATTGTAAATGTTGACGGAAAAGATATAAGATACTTGATCGGAGAAAAGGGAAGTACATTAAACAGTGTAGAATATCTGTTGAGTTCCGTGAAAAATTTCAAAAATATGAAAGTAGTAATAGATTCCAATGATTATAAAAAGAAAAGGGAAGAATCATTGAGGGATCTGGCAAGAAAAAAAGGTAAAAAGGTTCTGGATACGGGAAGAAATATTAAACTGAATCCTATGTCGGCGAGAGAAAGAAAAATAATACATGAAGAAATCTCCTATATAAAAGGTCTGAAAACGGAAAGTGTGGGAGAAGAGCCTAAAAGATACCTTGTAATAAAAAGAACAAGAGACTAAAATTAAAAATGAGGTATAACAATGTTATTTGATACGATAGCAGCTATTTCCACTCCGAAAGGAGAAGGCGGAATAGGTATAATAAGAATATCGGGAGATAAATCATTTGAAATTTTAAGCAAAATATTTAATACGAAAAACCCAAATAAAGATTTGGGTTTTTATAAATTTAATTACGGATTTATCCATGATAAAGGAAAAATAATAGACGAAGTTATGATTGTAAGAATGAAAGCCCCAAAAACTTATACTTGTGAAGATGTTGTAGAGATAAATTGTCATGGAGGATATTTTGTTACGGAAAAAGTTCTGGAATTAGTTCTTAAAAATGGAGCAAGACACGCGGAAAAAGGAGAATTTACAAAAAGAGCCTTCATGAATGGGAGAATAGATTTGTCTCAGGCGGAAGCTGTAATGGATTTAATTCACGGAAAAACCGAAAAGAGCATATCCCTTTCCTTAGATCAGCTGAGAGGAGATTTGAAAAATAAGATAAATAATTTTAAAAAATCTCTGCTTGATGTTACTGCTCATGTAAATGTAGTTTTGGATTATCCTGAAGAAGGTATAGATGACCCTCTTCCAGAAAATCTGAGAAAAAATCTTGAAAAAGTATACGAAGAGGCAAATTTACTGATAGAATCCTATGATAAAGGGAAAAAAATAAAAGAAGGGATAAAAACGGTAATTGTAGGAAAACCCAATGTAGGAAAATCTACTCTACTGAATTCACTATTGAGGGAAGAAAGAGCGATTGTAACTCATGTACCGGGGACGACAAGGGATATAATAGAAGAAATAATAAATATAAAAGGTATTCCGTTAGTTCTTACAGATACGGCAGGAATAAGAAAAACAGACGATATAGTCGAAAATATAGGTGTGGAAAAATCAAAACAGCTTATAGAAAAAGCCGATTTGATACTGCTCGTCCTTGATGCTTCCGAAAAGCTTGAAAAAGAAGATATGGAAGTCATCGAAAAAATAAAGGAAAATAATAAAAAAACAATAGTTCTTCTGAATAAAATAGATTTGGAAAGAAAACTTGATTTGAGCAGTTATAATCTTGAAAATATAGTCGAGATTTCGGCAAAGGACAATATAGGAATAGAAGAAATGGAAGATAAAATCTATTCCTACATCGTTGAAGAAGATGTGGAAAATACTTCGGAAAAGCTCATAATTACAAATATAAGACATAAAACTGCCCTTGAAAAGACAAAAGAAGCTGTAAAAAATATTTTTGAAACAATAGATACAGGGATGCCTATGGATCTGATATCAGTGGATTTAAAAGAAGCGTTGGATTCTCTATCTGAAATAACAGGGGAAATATCATCGGAAGATATACTGGAGCATATTTTTGGAAACTTCTGTGTAGGAAAATAAGGAGGAAAAATTATGAAAAAAATAGTAATAGCAAATAATAAAGGCGGCGTTGCAAAAACGACGACGGCATATAATCTGGCTTCCTATTATGCCAAAAAAGGAAAAAGAATATTGGTCATAGATTGTGATCCGCAAGGAAATCTAACGGATGCTCTGGGAGTAGACCCTAATGAAGTGGACTGTACTATTTTCAATGCTCTTATGAAGAGGAACATAAAAGAAGCGATAATAAAGCTTCCTCAAGCTGAAAATTTTTACCTTGTTCCGAGTAATCTTGAGAGTGAAAGGGTAAATATAAATTTGTCATCCCAGTTAAACAGGGAAAGCGTACTTAGAAAGATTTTAAAAGAAGTGGAAGATGAATTTGATATGTGTATAATGGATACTTCTCCGTCATTGTCCATACTTACCCTTAATGCCATAGTTGCGGCAGACAGTATATATCTGACGTTGAGGTCCGGATATTTTGAATTGAGAGGAGCAGGACTTCTGATATCTACGATAAATGAGATAAAAGAAGATTTGAACGATAAATTGCAAGTAAAAGGACTTATACTTACCCAGTATGATATAAGAACAAGTTTATCCGTTGATTCAAAGGAGCAACTGGAAGAACATTTCAAAAGTACGATAATGAAAACAGTAATAAGACAGAATGTAGACTTAGCAAAAGCTCCTGCAAATGCTCAGGATATATTTGACTATGCTCCGATGTCGAACGGTGCCAGAGATTATGAAGATTTAGCTCTTGAAGTTCTTGAAAGGGAGGGACTGGAATGGTAAAAAAATCAAAAAATATATTTGAAAAGAGAAACCCTTTTTCAAATCTGAATAATGAAAAAACGAAAAAATTTGTAAAACAGCTGGATGAAGATGATAATATAAGAACAGAAATACTTAAAATAGAAGGTGCAGGAATAACTTCAGTAAATGAGAGAATTCTGAAAAAAATAGATTTTTCGGACAGGGAATTTATAAACAGAGAAATCAGTTTTGAAAAGATATTGGAAACCGAAGCAGTAAAAAATTTGGCAGAATCCATAAATGAAATAGGACTTATAAATCCTGTCTACATAATAGAAAAAAAAGACGGAAAATATAAAATTTTGTCAGGTTTCAGAAGACTTTCAGCATTATATTACGGGTATGAAAATATAAAAAACTTTAATCCTGTCGGTACAAATAATGTGATAATAGTTCCTGAAAATACGAGCTATGAGCTTTTAGATAAAATTTCCCTCCATGAAAATACATTGAGGGAAGACTTGACAACACTGGAAATCTCTATGAAAATATGGAGAGAAAGCAGAAATAAAAAGAAAAACTCGGAACAGATAGCACAGGAATACGGAATTTCCAGAAGAACGGTTGCGAGATATTTAAGAGTTGAAAAATATCCGGAACAGCTTCTTGAAAAGCTTGATGAAATAAAAAATATAAGAAAGTCCGATACTATTTTCAATTATCTCAATCAGACAAATTTTGAGAATATGGAAAAGAATATAGAAAGGCTTTCTCAAATGGAAATTTCCGATATAGAAAGGGAAATAAAGAAACTGGCACTGAATATCGATGACAGTAAAATATTTGTCAAAAAAGGTAAAAAATCGACTTCATTTGAGATACAGGGACGGCTTACCGACGAAGAAATAGAAAAAGTAAAAAATATTTTGAAAGAGTCTATCATAGCAACAGTGT
>CALIJH010000148.1 GCA_938017765.1 uncultured Leptotrichia sp. | reverse complement strand
GAAAAAATTTACTGATTTAAAACACTCGTTCACTAAGAAAAAGTCAAAAACTCGCTTATGGCTCAAACAGATGACTTTTTCTAAGTTCACTTCCCGTTTTAAATTGAAAATTTTTATATAATTTATAATTATGTTTTCTGTATATTTTGTGATATTAAACTTTTTTTATTTTATATATAATTATATATTTATTAGTTTATATAATCACAATTCTGTACTTCTCCTTTATAATTATATCTACATATTCTTCCTCTTTGTCTCATACGTTCTCTCGAAGCTGCAATATCAGCACAACTTATAATCATCATTAATATAACTAATGTCATAATTTTTTTCATAATTTATCATCTCCATTATCATAATTTTTTGAATTCAATCAATCTCTTTATTTAAAAATTATTGAGCTTTCTTATGAAAGTTTTTGATTGCATTGGCAATATCTTCAGGACTGTTAAATTTTTGTGATAGAATCTTATTTGGATTATTTCTATTCAAATTTTCAAGGCTATCCATGTATGTATTTATCATATTATTTGTATAATTATTCTCTCCTTTAGCTATTTCATTTGGATTTCTTCTTTCATAGTAATCATTCTTATTACCTCCATATCCATAATAAGCATTACCTTTTGTTGCTTCATTCATTGAACCCATTTCTGGATTTAAATTTGGCTCTGCTTTTAATCCTTGAATTAGATTATTAAAACCATCGTTAAACAAATCTGCTCCTATTGCTCTTAATTGCTCAGTTCTCGACATTACATTATACGGATAATTATTATTTTTCAGTGAACTTTTAGTTTTATCTGCTAATTCTGTGATATTTTTTAAATTACTCAAATCCATTGTTGCTGCTTGAAAGAATATTGCTGCTCCTATCCCTATCTTCGAATTTATTCCTAAGCCACTTTTCTTTTTCATATCTTTGTAATCTCTGAAACTATCTTCTGCCTTTTTAAAGTTCTTCGGTACTCCTCTTCCTTTATTATATCTTACTCCTAATCCATTATTTGATGTATTTCTGCTGTTTCCGCCACTGCTTCCACTGTATCTTCCGTTTGTTTCATTTTCTACATTCCTGTTTGCTTTTGCCATTACTTCCTTATCACTGTATTTACTGCTGTTATTATCTTCTTTTGCATTACTTTCTTTACCGAAAAGTTCGCTCCCTGTTTCTTTTGTATTTCCCTCTTTCAGTTCATCAAGTTTTGCTCCGCCCATCATTGCAAGTCCTCCTGCTACCATTCCAAATGCTGAACCTAACCCCATAAATGCGTCTCCTTTACTTTGTCCAAGTGTTCCTCCTGATGTTATCGCTATCGCCATTGTGCTTATTCCTTCCATTACCTGTTGTAACATTAATAATATTACTGCTAACGACGCTATTCCTGTTATACTGTCTCCTACTTCTATCAGCTTTATTACCTGATACGATATCCCCATCATTGCTACTGTCATAAACATTGTTACTGACTGTATTACTATTATTCTTATCCCTTTCTGTCCAATTTCTGCTGTTCCCTCTATTGTTAAAAATATTAGGAAGAATATTGAAAATGTTACCAACATAAGTGCCATAAATATATTCGATATATATATCGATATTATTTTCCCGCATATCCATAAACATACTATTATCAATATTATTTTCCCTATGTTTATAAATATTGAAAAAAATGACATAAATCCAAGTGCTTTCTCCAATAATCTTAATGGTCTTGTGAAAAATACATCTGCTATTTGCCCCGGTGTTGCATTATTAAACTTAGGGTCATTGAAGAATATCAGTCCTAATCTATAAAACATCGTAAATATCGCTTCCACCATTCTTGTCAATAGTGTTCCTGTTACCATTCCTCCACCTGTCAGTCCTGATGTCGAATTATATGTTGTCGGTGTTACCAGTATAAATGCTATTATTATATTTTTTACAAATGTAGGCAGTATCATTTTCATTATTGTATACAGATCTACTTTGTCTATATTTTGCAATATTATCTTCAGTATACTGATTATCATAAATGCTATCAGGATAAATCCGCATATCTGACTTATTTTGAGCGATATCCCTCTATATATTGTTAAAAGCCCATAATACAAGGAGTTTACTACCCTTTCTATTATCTTTTTACTATCACTCTGTTTTGACGCTTCCCTAAACACTTGTGCAAAGGCGTCAGAGTTCGCGTCCGACAAAGAAATTGTACTAAATATTATAAACAGCATAATTATTTTACTATTTATTTTCTGTAAAACCTTTATTTTCATTCTTTCCTCCTATTTTAATATTTATATTATAAGTTACCTGCTATTTTAACTCCTATCTGTTTTGTTATCTCATATATTATACCTATACATACAAATACTTTTATAGTATTTATAATATTGAATGGTGTTATTATTACTCCCAAAGAAGCTTTTCCTATCAGTTCTATTACCATTCCTAAAACTACTATTACACAGAAGTTTATGAGATACTGTATAAATCCTGAAACTATTATCATTAATGTATTGAGTGCTTTTGATTTTCCTATATCATTTATTCCGAACATCATATAAAAAAGTCCGACAGATGTTGAAATCATAAATGTTATTGCACTCATAAATATATTCAGTGCTACATTCAATAGAGTTATTATAGTCAGTAGCCCCGTACTTGCCGTAAGCGGTCTATAAAATACTGTCTGGGTTACTACCCTTGAAATTGTGAAAAGCAGTCCCAATGTCTGCATTGCATTGGCTGCAACTTCAGTAGGATTATCTATCCACCCTTGTATTACTTTCCATACTGTCTTGAAAAATCCCCAAAGACCTCCGATAGAGTCTTTCTGTTTTATTATTCCCGCTCCGTATGTTCCCATGATTAACGGTACACCTTTTTTCATAATGTACATTATCAAATCCGAATATGTTACGTATTTACCGTTTTCCATAGAAATATTACTTACCTTTATAAAGTCTCCAAAAAATGTTGTCGGCAGCTTATACAGGAATAATGGCATTACTACGTTTTTCATTAATATAGGATACATTGCTACAAAAATAAAATATGGTGATTTTATAACAATTTCAGCTAAAATCATTTTTATTATCTCTTCTACCGAACCGTGCAGTCCGCCTTTCAGCATTTTCCATAATATATGTATTATCATCAGAAACACCATAATGGACAAAAGCAGTCTTGATATACCCGTATATGCTTTGTTTGCTGAAGCTGAAAAGTCTTTTGTTACTCCTGATACTTGGTCAAGTACCGCTTTAGGGTTAACGTTTTTTATAGCTTCTGTTGTAGTTGTTGCAGCTGTAAACCCGTTATTCGCAAGATACGTCTGATTTCTCGGTTTGCTGTAAGTAGTAATATTTGGATTGCTCGCAGGAAGATTTAAAACTTTTCCTCTGCTGTATACATTATCTCTTATGTCATACAGTTCCCCTATATCCGTTTCATCATCTACAGAATACGCCTTACTCATAATAGTTTCAAACGGCACTACATACGCAGTATTCTTTGCGTCGGTCATAGGTATGGATGATTTCACACTTGAACCTGCTTGATTCATATTTCCGCCCATTTCCAGCATTTTTAGTTGACCATTTCTATCTTTATAGACTAATCCCATTGTGTCTATAGTTTCATCATTATTATAGTTCATGACGATTATATCTCCGGGTCTGAGCGGTACTCCGGGTCTGAGCTGGTATTTAGTCATTCCCGCAAAATCTTCCAGTTCCAGCTGATTAAATGCCGATGTATTCATACCTGCAATACCGTACATATATTTTACAAGTCCCGCGTGGTCAGTACCGTTAAATGCAGTATTCGTATTTCTTTTTTCTGTAGTATATGTATTTCCTGTAGAGTCCTCCGTATTTGGATGTTTTACTTCATAATCCACATCATATCCGTTATATGGTGCATTCTGATTATACGGTATCTGCCTTGTTCCGTTAAAGTTGTTGTTTATCTGATTTTCCAACGTTTTCTGCATATCATCTATTTTATTTATCAGCATTTTATGACTGATATAGTTAAATATACAGCCCGGACTTTTAGTTTTATATCTTGCAAGATTGAAATTATTTACCATATTGTTATATGCCGACATTGTTTCATTCCCGCTACGTACTCCGTAATTCAGTCTCGTCAAAAGTTGTACCCTTGCTGAATCCAGATCATCTTCACACTCACCAAAAACGATTATACTCATAGCAAAAATCAGAACAGCTAAAATCTTTTTCAAAACTATCACTCCCCTTTCTTTTTAGTTTCTTCCTCTGCCATTTTCTTTGCTTCTTCATATACCTGTTTCATTGTCGTTTCTTCAAAATTTTTAAATTCTTCTGCATTCTTCATTGCTTCTTCCTGTGTTTTCGGCATATTTTTTCTTACATCTTCTCTAAATTTTGCTATATCTTCATCTGAAAGATACATATTTTGACTTCTCAATAATTCTCTTATTTCATCATCAGACATTGAAAGTATCTCATTCATATTCTGTTCATAAGTCTTGATTTCTTCATTTTCTTCAGTAAAAGGTTCCATTTCTTTTTCAATTCGTTTACTTGTTTCATCAGATAAATCATTCTGCTGTCCTGTATTTTTTCCTCCTCCCATATCCATAATTTTAGGAGAATTTGCATTATATAATGTAATTGAAAGATACACTATTATTGCTAATACCCCAATTAATACAAATTTTTTCTTTACATAATATTTACCTAAAGGCACATCTTCTTCTTCCATAGATATTATAAAATCTATAAATTTATTTCTTTTCATTTTTTCTCCTTTGATTTATTCAATTTTCTAATGAGATTAGCATAAGACATTTTTTCAGTAAGTGTTTTAAAATCTTCTTTTTCAATTTCTACAATATTCAGCTCCACCATTTCTCTTATTATGCTTTTTAGTTCTGTTTCAGGGAGAAATCTGGTAGATAGCCTATCAAATACAGGAAGCGTATCTCTCAAATAAATCACTGCCTTTTTTTTTAAATCAAAAAATTTATTCGATTCTACTTCTCTTAAAATATATTCCTTATCTTTCAGAACAATATCAAAATATTCTTTCACTTCTTTAATATTATTTTTCACTTTTATATATTTTAACTCATAAGTCTTATTTTTGTCAAATATTCCAAAAATTTTTCTTTTTACTGTAAGCACAATTTTTCTATTAGGATTTTCAGTTACATCTATATAACCTTTTATAAGTTTTCTTAATCCAATGACCGTAAAACCAAATTTTTTAACAAAAATAATAATTCCAAGCAAAATTAAGATTTGTATTAAATCATCTACCATTATTCTTTCCTTTCTTTTCCTTTAATTTCTTCAAATTTTCCCTACATTCCCGAAAGCATTTTTCTCAATCTCTGTTCGATTGTCTCGTTTCTGAGAGTTTCACTGTTTATATCAATGTTATAATTAGTTGTTCCGATATAGTCATCATTTACGTAAATATCAAAGATACTGTCGTCAGGCATAAAGTTTTTCAGTATTATTTCCTTATCTTTTTCCCCGTGTTCCTCGTGCAGTATTTTATTTCCCGAGTTTATCACCCCGTCCAGTATAATCATAGTATTTATAAATTCTGTATAGTTCTCAAACAGCTTACTGTTTATTTTCAACTCTTTTTCAGAATTTATATTAATAAATAAATATTTTATATTTTCTCCCAGTATCCTGTGATATTTATACGCATTTGGAAGCATATTTCCATAATCAGAAGCATTTTTCCGATTTATTTCAAAAGGATTTTTCTTATTCAGTATGTACTTTTTACTGTATTTATAGTCAAGATATTCCGAATACGTTACTTTCATTTTTGCAGCTTTTCCGCTGCTGTTCAGAAATATCATCTCCTTTTTTACATCGCTTTTTCTGAAAATTTTGTATTTATCCTTTATAATGTGTATATCGGTCGCATTATAGACGATATTTTCCAGAAAAACATTCACATTACTTATATCGTTGAAAAAAGCCATTGTAACTGATTTATCGCTTATTTTATCTCCATATTTTCTAAGAAAAGGGATTATGAAAGTAAATTTTTGCGAAAGTTTCGTAAATACTTTTATAAACAGAAAATCGGTATCTGCAGTCCTCAAATCTTGTCTTTTTTCAGCTTTCTCCGACCGGTTATCAGTAGTCCGTCCGTTATTTATTTCGTCGTTTTTTATATAAGTTTTCTTATATCTGTTTAAGATATTATATACATCTTCAAGGAATATTGCAATAATTTTCTCTCTTTTTTCAAAGTTTTTTTCTTTCTTTTTTCTTATGTTTTTTACTTTGAAATTAAAAGAAAAATCCTTATTCTTCCTTTTAAATTCAGCGAGGTTACTGTCCATTCCGTCTTTAGCTTTTTTCATAAACTCCAGATAGTTTCTCTTTTCCTTTTCCATATTCGACTTTATATCGTCTCTTATTTTCTGCCTTATTTCCTCATTTTCAGTTTGTTCTGTGTACTGCCTTTCGAGTTTCAAATATTTTTTCTCTATTTCTCTGAAAATACTTTTTTCTTTATTTTTAAATAAAAGTTCAATTTGTTCTTTCTTATAATCCGCTATTTCAGAGATTTTTTTCATATCATTCAGCTTTATGCTCTCTTTCTTTATCTCTCCTTTCTCATCCTGAATTCCGACAATATACGGTCTAAGTTCATCTATCAGCTCTTTGAATATAACGCTTTTTACTACATTCCAAAGACTTATTTTAGCTGTATTGATATTATACAGCCTGATATCTGTTTCATAATATTCATCAGACTGTTTTTCTGTTGTCCATTTTTCCTGAATTTTTTCCGAAAATTTCTCTTTTAAAAACTGATTTTCTGAAAACTGTTTTCCTGAAAACAGTTCTTCCGATTTTATTCTGACCATATTTTTTTTCATTATTTCTTCAAATTTTTCAAATGCCAGTCTTTTCAGCATTTCTTTTTTGGAAAGTTCATTTATTACAAACTTTTCCGTCGAATTTTCTCTTTTCAAGATTTTTAAATCCGACATTTCAGATTTAGCCATATTTTCCGTTACTTTATAGACTATCTCCTGATTTTCCAAAAATGTTTTCGGGATTAATATTTTCTTCTTTTCCTTGTCAAATATAAGCCTTGCTTTTGCTACACTTTTTGCAATTAATGCAAGCTGTCTACTATCATCAAAATCATCAGTATTTTCCGAAAAATCCAGATTTAGACTTTCTATTACAGGTATTTCGGCGAGAAATTTTTCTTTTTTATACTTTATTTCATTTTTTCCATATTCGTCAATATACGGTTCCAAATATTCAAAATTATTTTTAATAAAATTAAAGATTTTCATATAAATATACGACTGATTAATTTCCCTTTTCTGATTTTCTATTCTTGATAAAATTCCATGCTGTCCTTTATTCTTCTTTTTATTGTCGTTATTGTTATATTTACTCTCATTACCGTAATTTTTATTATATCCACTATCTTCATTATCCATATTCTCATTGCTGTCATTATTATTTTCATTTTCTATGCCGCTATTCTCATTGTTGTCTGTATCATCATCCGGGTCATTATCCATATTATCGGTAATATTATCTACATTTTCATATTTTTTCAGTTCATATTCTCTTAGTCTTTTTTCATAAATTGTATGCAGTTTATCGGCTATTTCTTCCGAGATTTTACTGTAATAATCTTCATAATTTCTGTCATTTGTTTCGATTACAATATTTTCTTTTCCGAAAAAATTACAAAAATCCAGTACACTTATCAGATAATCGGCTTCCTTATTATCATTTTTATTTTCAAGGAGACTGTCCTTATCTTTTATAAAAGTTTCAAAAATCGCTTTTTTTCTTTTCTGAATTTTTACTATCTGTTTTGAAAGAAAATTGTTTATTTCATTCTGTCTGTCCATATCATTTATTTCATAAGTCAAATCGGGATGAGAATTTATAACCGTTCTCCCTGCCGTATCAGTTTCGACTTCGCTATTGAGTATGTTTTTGACATTACTGAAATGCAGACTTATATTATTAAGTTCCTTTATATTTCTGAAACTTAGTTTATAAGGTTTCATAATCTTCACCGCCGACTATTTTTCTGTAATTTTCCTGATATTCCTTGAGTTTTTCTATTATTTCGGGATTTATTTTTCCCGTTTCGAGAGTTTCAAAGTCAAAATTATACAGATTGTCCAGCTGTCTCAAGCTGCCTTTTTTATCCGAAAGTCCGTTTATACGGAATTTTCTTATATCATAATTCATTTTTTCGATATACGACATTTCCCAACAAAGCTCTTTATATCCCTGATTTTCCGTTGTATTTTCAGCTTTTATTATTTTTGCAGTAAATAAAGGATTTTCAAACATTTTCAGCATAGCTGATTTAAATGTTTTCGACTCTTTTTCAGTTTTTTCCAGCAAACTGAAAATAAGTCGTCTTTCCGATGAAATCAGCTTCATACCTTTTTTCATAAGCCTTTCTTCGATTTCTGTTACTGTTTCTATTCTTTTTAATATATTCACTCTTTCTGACATAAATTTACTTTTCGGCCTAAATTTCTTATTTTCATAGTATTTATCATCTTTATCAAGAAATGCCAGAATATTCTTTTGTACGTCCTCCCCTTTCAGTTTTTCTATCATTTCAAGGGCATTGGAAATCTGAATAAAGTCATCAAGATTACAGTTTATCGTTATATTATCCTTATCAATTCGGATTTTTGATTTTCCGATTTTTCGCTGTATGAAATGTTCGGATTTTTCTGATATGCTGCTATCTTTCAAATCTTCTTCTTTTTTCATCTCCGTTTCTTTCCCGTAATCATTCTCATCTTTAAAATCTATTTTATTTCCCGAATTTATTTCGTAATTTCCTTTAGAGCTGTCAAGATTATCAAACGTCTTATAATTTTTTCTGTCAGCATTTTCCTCTGAAAGATTTCCTCTGTTATACTGTAAATACAGAAGGTCGTAAAACAACGTATCACTGTGGCTTTCGATTATTTCATCATCAATTTTTATATTATTACGGTAAGTCAGACTGTCTTTGTAATAATTCAGAACATCCAGTTTCAAGGCTTTCATTTCTTCGATTATACTCGAATTTTCCCTATATTCTTCCGAAATGAGGGGAAATTTCATAATATTATTTCTCATAAGAATATTTGCATACGGAAAGTGCATAAGTACATTTATTATGTCATTTTCCTTGTCCAGAATGCTTATAATATTTTCAACATTTTTCCCTGCACTATCTTTTTCACCTATTGCAAAACCCATATCTTTCATATCTTCGATATAATTCTCAAGTTTATTCCGTATTTCTGTATAATTTTCAAATATGTTTATTTCTTCCAGTTCTTCAAATGCTTTATTTAGTGTGGTAAGCTGTGCGAGAGTTTTTATATTTTCCCCGTTTTCTATAAAGTTTCTAAAGTTTTCATAATCTTTTCCAAGCTCACTTAAAAACAGATTTGTAAACTTTGTTATTTCCTTTTTTGCTTCATCTATCCGAATATCTATTCTTTTTATTTCCAGCCTGTTCCGCTTTATCTCTTCGTCCGTAATATATTTTTTATTATATCTGCTGTATTTGCTCCTTTCGCCTTTCAGCCTGTTATATTCCCTGATACTGTTTTTAAACTCACCAAGATTGCTATTTGCCCCGTCATTCCTACTCAAACTTATTCTTTCAAATTGCTCATAAAAAACAAATGATACCATAATCATATCATAAAATTCCTCAAGAGTGGAAATTTTCATTTTTGCAAGTCTTTCATAATATTTTTTAAATATGTCGTTGAGTTTTTCTTTTATATTCTCGTAATCATTTTCTTTTATCTTTATATTTTCTCTTTCCTTTTCAATGTTGTAAATCCCCTTACTTGTAAGATACTGTTTATTATTCCCGTTTTTAGCTTTTTCTTCCTGTAATTTTTTTATCTCATCATTAGTGAAAACTCTGTTACTAAAAAATTTATCATATTCTTTCATTTTTCATCCTTTTCTTTCCAAAATTTATCTTATTCAGAATTTTTTCAATGGTTTCTTCTTTTATTAAAAGTATCATTTCATATTTAAAATCCTCTTTCCTCAAAATTCCCAAATAACGTGAATCAAAAGATGTTTCGGTATCTCCCATTAGATAATATTCATCTTTTTTAAGTATGTATTTTGTATCTTCGATATTTTCAGTAATTCCCTTTATTTTAAATATTTTCCCTTTTTTTTCTCCATTTATAAATAACGTACCGTCTTTTTTTGTTTCAATAATATCTCCCTCAACTCCGACAATTCTTTTCATCAGATATATATTTTTCATCTTATCTTTATTCGGAAAATCTTCTATATATTTTGAATATTTTTTATCCATTATAAAAAGTACTAAATGTCCTTTCCTGTATTCAGGAAAAATTTTTTTCAGATACAGACCTTTTGTCAGGCTGTCAGTTACGTTATAGGTCATTCTACTCAAACAGAATGTTATAACGAAAAAAATGAGAAACATTATTATGAGTTTAGTTATAAAATTATTCTTTTTTAATTTATGAAAGAAAGGTTTCGCTTCTTTTTTTAATATTTTAAAAATATTCATTATATACTCCAATATATTTTGATTAAGTTATTTTTATTTTATTATAACATTTATTTTTTTTCAAAACAAATTTAGCTAAAAGCACTTTAAAATCAGTAAAATCAAGTATTTGACTTTATTATTTCAAAAAAAATTTTTTCGGATTTTTATTTTAATTTTTACATATAAATCAAATATAAAAAGGACTGCCGAAACAGTCCTAAAAAATCTAAAAAAGATTTTTCGCAATGATTAGATATAAGCAAAAATATATTAATATTTTTGCTATATTATATGTCATTATTTCACCTCCTTTCGGAGATAATAAAAAAAGCATTATAATTATAGCATTTTTTAATGAAAAATAAAAGGGAGATTAATTCTCCCTTTGCTTTTTTTATGACATATCTATATCTAATCATTGCAAAATACATCCTACACTTATTATATCACAATTTAAATAATTTTTCAATACACAAAGCTGTTCTATTTTTCCCTGTTTATCTGTTAGTTTTTTTGCTCGTACTTATAAATCCTTTCATCTTTTTGACAGCTAAGTATGAGTCAATCTGCTGTATCAGTTCGACTGCCACTCCGACCAAGATCAGTAAGCTTGTTCCTCCGAGTAACACAGGTATATGCAGTACATATCCGAACCATATATTAGGAAATATCCCCAATAATGCAAGGAATATCGCACTTCCAAAAGTTACTCTTGTAGCAACTCTTTCCAGATATTCAGCAGTCTCTTTTCCTGCCCTTACTGTAGGTATAGTCCCACCGCTCTGTTTCAAATCTTCTGCTACTTTATCAGGGTCAAAAGCTATTGTCAATGTATAAAAGAATGAAAATACTATAATTAAAAATGCAAATAAAAGTAAGTATAAAACTCCTGTTTGTGAAAACTGGTTTTGCCACCATGCATTAGCTTTGAGCAGCTGCACTATAAACGGCGGTGCGGCCATCAATACTGATGCAAAGATTATAGGCATAACTCCCGCAGTGTTTATTTTCAGAGGTAAATAAGTTCTTCTTCCGACAGCACTTTGTCCTCCTCCGAAACCTAAACTTCCTTTTCCTGCATACTGGATAGGAATTCTTCTTTCAGCAAGTTGTACAATTACCATGAAAGCGATAATTACCACAAAGAGTAACACGGATAATCCGATAAGTATATATCCTATTCCTCCTTTCAGGCTTTCCACCATTTGCTGGATAACCTGAGGCAGGTTTGCGACTATCCCGAGGAATATCAGCATTGAAGAGCCGTTTCCAATTCCTCTTATGGAAATTCTTTCCGAAATCCACATCAGAAATGCAGTTCCTCCTGTCATCAGGACTACTGTACTTATTATAAACTTCGGCCCGGGCTCAAGAACAAGTCCTTGCTGGTTCATAAGTGTTATAGTAATTCCAAATGACTGTATCAGTGCCAGAACTATTGTTACGTATCTCGTCCATTGGGTGATTCTATCTCTTTCTTTTCCGCCCTCTTTTTGCATTTCATCTATTTTCGGGAATATAACTCCCAGCAGCTGAAATACGATTGACGCATTAATGTAAGGAATAATCCCTAAAGAAAAGATAGAAGCTCTCTGGACTGCTCCTCCTGAAAACAGATTTAAAAATCCTGCAATGGCATTATTTTGAAAATTTTTAAACAGTGCCATATTAAGTCCGGGAACAGCGATATGAATACCTATTCTTGCCACCGCAAACATTACTAAAGTAAAAGCTACTCTTTTCTTTAATTCAGGTATCTTAAAGATAGACTGTATTCTATTTACTATTGCTTCAGTTAAAGTCAATTCTACCACTCCTCATATATGAAGAAAAAGCAAGATACAAATCTTACTTATTCTCATCTTCTTTTTTGTTATTTCCGGCTTTTGTAGAATATGATTTTACTTCCAGTATTTCTACACTTCCACCGGCTTTTTCTATAGATTCCTTTGCCGCAGTAGAAATTTTATGTGCTTTTACAGTCAATTTTTTATTAACTTCAGCATTTCCTATTATTTTTAAAAGACTTGTAAAATCTTTTTCTTTTACATAAGATTCCACATTTTCATTCAAGTATTCTTTTACAGCTTTTTTTCCTTTTAATGCTCTCAATGCAGCATCAGAATATTTAGTAATGAAAGCCGAATTTTTGATTATTCCGTTTTCTACTAATGTTTCCAGACTTACTACATCTCCATTATCAAATTTTTCAGCAATATCTGATAATGATATTACTATTGTATCTTTTTTGAATGCCGAATTTGAGAATCCTCTTTTAGGAATTCTTCTGATAATAGGCATTTGTCCACCTTCAAATACAGGTGATACATATGTACCGGATCTCTGTTTCTGTCCGTTATGTCCTTTTCCCGCTGTTTTTCCCCAACCGGTTCCATGACCTCTTCCTACTCTTCTTCTCGCTCTTTTGGAGCCTTCGGCAGGTCTTAATTCATTAAGATTCATCTATTCTA
>CALIJH010000147.1 GCA_938017765.1 uncultured Leptotrichia sp. | reverse complement strand
TCATCCTGTCCGAACGGCCGCGTCGTAAAAATCGAATGCGGAGACAGTCAAGCGGACTACGCTCCGGTGGAGGAAAACGACCATGTGTACTCGATGAAGGGGTACGACGTGCCTCGTGTGATCATGCACGTCGAGAATCCCGTCTCGAAACTCGAGGTGGCCGCCTATCACGCAAACGCGGACGGCTCGAAAGGCAAGCCCGCAGGCAAGGACAATATCGTCTTCCGGTCTGATGGAGTGGGAGCCGACACCTCTGTTTGGAGCTACGCTTGGGACGGGACGGTTGCCTCAGGCAATGGGAAGGCTCCCGTTCCTGACGGGCGGTATGTTTTGGAGGTGACCGCGACCAAGGGAACAGGCCACGCCCAAAACGGCAAGAACACCGATGTGTTCACATCCCGGCCCTTCGTCGTCCGATCCAACCCCGGAGCCACGCCAAGCTCAACGGCATCGCCGACGCCGAGCCCAACCGCCTCCCCCGGCCAGACGTCCACACCGACGCCAAGCCCAACAGCCAGCCCGTCCTCGTCGTCTGACCCGACGACATCGCCGACGGCAGACCGAACCCCGTCGGCGAAACCGACGAGCACACTCGAAGGCGGTGCGCCGCGCACACGCAGGTGAGGTAAAACAAGATCCTTCAGCACAGAGTGAGTGGTCGTGACTCCGGATTCGGGGTCACGACCACTTCCATGCAAGCGGCGGGCGATCCAGGCGCTCATATAACAGAGCCTGAACTCCAACAACAGAGCCTGAACTCCAAGCAGCAAAATTGACCGTATCTTAAAACTGCGACCGTTTTTCCCCGCCCTCCGATTTAGTCGCTTAAATCAAAGACTGTTGATCATTAAAACATAACTGACAAAAGGCGTAGGAGGTCATAGAATGATCTCGCGGGCGCTGACGTACGCACCCGCATTGTCATTGAGCACCGGACCGCCGAGCCGGCCAAGGCGGCAAGCGCCGAAGCCGATTCGGACAAGCTTTCGGACCAGTTCCAGCAAGCTTTCCGATGGGCTCAGAGGGAAAGAAGATTCCAAATCGCTTCGGACGTCAAGTCTTCTGAACCGGTTCCTGGAGACGGGCGGGCTCGCACTGCAAGCAAGGGAGCGGACATGATACGCAGAAGAAAATGGAGGGCGCGCGTCGGCCTTGTCTCGGCGATGGCCGTTATAGGCGCGGGGGCTTTGGCCCCGCAGGCGGCCCACGCCGAGGGCACGCCCAAGCCGCCCGGCCCCAGCGGCGCCCAACAAAAGACAGGCAACCAAAAGAAAGCCGACGCCGCCCAGAAGAACAAAGACGTTCAACAGAGGCTTCAGGCCCTGAAGGGCAAGGCACACGCCTCCCCCGGGTTCGCCGGCAAGTGGTTCGTGCAATTCGCCGAGAAGCCCGCCTTGAA
The DNA here is from genome assembly GCA_938017765.1 of uncultured Leptotrichia sp. Lineage (GTDB taxonomy): Bacteria > Fusobacteriota > Fusobacteriia > Fusobacteriales > Leptotrichiaceae > Pseudoleptotrichia. The sequence continues at coordinate 3,923 of CALIJH010000147.1, read as the reverse complement.
GGGCGGGGCGACAAAGACGATCGCGGCTCAGCAAAGAGTATTCCGCAATGCGGCCCCGAAAGACGTCAAAGTCACCGACTCCTACTCGAAGGTCTGGAACGGGGTCGCCGTCAAGGCCGAAGACAAAGACCTGGACAAGATACTCAAAGCCAAAAACGTCAAAGCCGTCTTCCCATACACCGGCTCTTGGCGGGTCAAGGATTATAATATCAGGTTTTATCTCTCTTTTTTCCAGTTCTTCAAGTTTTTCAAATACATCTCCTGCAATAAATTCAGCATTTTCTATGTTATTCAGTTCAGTATTTTCATTGGCTTTTTTTACAGCCTCTTCTATAAGTTCTATTCCATATACATATTTTGCTTTTTTGGATACAATTTGTCCTATTGTTCCCGTTCCGCTGAATAAATCAAAAATAACACAGTCCTTTGTATCTTTTATTTTTTCTTCTTTTATATCGAACTTTGTTTCATCAATATTGTCAATATATTCCATTACTTTTTCATAAAGCAGCTCAACTCCGTCGGAATTTGTCTGAAAAAATGAATAAGGACTTATCTTGAATTTTAATCCAAAAAGTTTTTCAATCAAATCCCGTTCTCCGTATAAAATTGTTTCACTTTCAGAAATGACCATATCTGATAAGTTATCATTAAATGTATGTAAGATACCTGTAATTTTAAAGTTATCGGTCAATTTTAATGCGAGCAGTCCTTCTTTAAACTCTTTTTGAAATTTTTCTTTTTCTGCTTTGTCAATTTGAGTAGTTGTTATAATATTAACTAAAATCTGTTTTGAAAATTCCGCTTTTCTAATTACCAGATTTCTAAAAAAGCCGATATGACTTAATCTATGATAGAAATTAAGCTCTGTTTCTTTAGAAAATTTTTTACAAAATTCATTACAAAAAATATATATCTTATTGAAATTATCGTCCATTAATTTCAGACCTTCAACTTCTACAATATCATGAAAGCTATTCTGACGATGTAGCCCTAAAATCATCTCTCCGCCTTTTTCCATATTTCCAAAACTAAATTCCATTTTATTCCTATATTTTTCAAGCTTTGGGCTTTTTATCGGTTCTTCAAAAATATAGTCATTTTTGATAATCCGACTCAATTCCTTTCTAATATGTTCTGTCTTTATTGCGAGCTGTTCTCCATAAGTATAATATTGATAATTACATCCGCCATTCTGTCTGGCAATATCATCATAAATCATATTTTTTCTTCCTGCAAAATCAATTATTTTACAGTTTATCAGCTCGTATTTACGTCGTCTTTTTACAAAAATTCCTTCAACAGTCTGTTCTGCTGCTGCATTAATGTTAACATAAATTTTATTTTCTGCATGAAAACCGTAGGCTCTGCCTTTCGTATCTAAATTTGAAATTTTTAATTTTAATAAATCTCCCTTTTTTAATGATTTTTTTCCTACTTTTTCCATATTATCCATTTTTTTCATTATTTTCTCCATTATGTTTTATTTCTTTACGAGAATTTTATGATCTGTTTTATTTTTTGTTATTCTCTGCAAATTTGCATAATTATCGATTTTTTAATTTCAAAAATATTCAGATAAATATTCTATTAAAAAAATTTTATGTTCCTATGTAGTTTTGTAATCTTTCAATGGCTTCTTTTAATACAGGAATATCATGTACTATAGAAAATCTGACATATCCTTCTACCTGAAATGTAGAACCGGGAACTATTGCAAGACCTGTTTTTTCAAGTAATTCCAGTGCAAAATTTAAAGATTTCATATTTTTCAGTTTCTTAATATTTTCATATCCCGCAAAAATATAGAATGCTCCCTTGGGTTTAAGACATTTAAATCCTATTTTTTCAAGTTCATTTTTAAAATATTCTACTCTTTTTCTGTAAATTTCTGAAACTTCTTTTCTGTCAGAATATTTTTCAAGGGCAGTCAATGCTCCATACTGTGATAATGTAGATGTACTTGTAACATTATACTGGCTTACTTTCTTTATTTGAAGTTGTAATTCAGGATTTGTAATTATATAGCCTATTCTATATCCTGTCATTGAATGGGATTTTGAAAAACCGCTTACTATTATAAGCTGTTTTTTTAGTTCTTCCGAATATTTTGCAAAAGAAGTATATTTTTCAAAAACTATGGAAGCATATATTTCATCACTTAAAAGATATATTTCCCTATCTTTCAGAAATTTTACAATTTTTTTCATTTCTTCTTCATCTAATGTCGTACCTGACGGATTATTAGGATTTGTGAGAATTATAAGTTTTGTTTTGGATGTTATACATTTTTCCAGTATTTTTTTTGTCAATTTGAAGTCATTTCCTTTTAAATCAATGTATTTTTGTATCCCGCCTGATAATTTTATCAATGAGCCATATCCTACGTATGCAGGAGTCGGTATTAATATTTCATCTCCCGCAGCAATTACAGTTTTCATAATAGAAGCCAGTCCCTCTGTAGAACCGACCGTTACAAGGACATTATCAGAGGTAAAGTTTCCTCCAAAATTTTTATTATAAAAATCCGCTATTTTTTCTCTTAGTTCAGGCATTCCTCCCACAGGAGAATACTTTATCTTTGTATTTAAGGCATGATAAGCCACAGCTTGTTTTATTTCTTGAGGTACATCAATATCAGGTTCTCCAAGAGACATATTTATAGTATTCTTGTATGTCTGCATTTTTTCATATATTTTTCTTATATCTGATATTTGAATTTCTTCTACTACTTCATTTATATACATAATAAGATTCTATCCTTTCATTTCATTATTTTGTGATTTATCACTGTTATTATTGAATGATTTCTTGTATTATTATTTTTAGTTCTACTTTATAATGTATTTTTTATTTTATCATATTTTATCATTAAAAAATAGTTACAGGAATATTTTTTTATGAATTTTTTTAAAATTTAGTTTGTATTATATATGTTTTTCTGATAAAATTTATATGATAAAAAATTGAAAGGAAGTAACCAATGAATAACGAAAAACAACAGTCAATAAATCCAAATATAATAATAAAAATACTTTACAGAAATATTTTTCTTATAATTGTAACAGCTGTTTTGATTACAGGATTAGGAGCAGTATATGCATTTACAAATAAATCTTTTAAATCTGAAATCAATCTATACGGATACGACAGAGTTCTAAATGAAATAGGAGAAACTTCTCAATATTCACTGAATTCTTTTGACTTTTTTCTTTTCCTGAAGAAAAATTCTAAAACATTAAAAAATACGGGACTGTCTGATGAAAAGTTTTTAAAAGAAATGTCTTCAAGGCTTACTGCCCAATCTGAGAGTAATAATCCTACTATCAAAGTCAAATTTTCCACTAAAAATAAGTCTGAGGGGGAAGAATTTTCCAAAGAATATGTGAAGCTTGCTTCGGAATACTTGACAAATAAAAAGAATAATTTTTTGAGCAGCCAGATTAAACTTTTACAGGAACAATATAATTTTTTAAATCAGAATGTTGATATAAGAACAACGAAAGACTCATTAAGTGATACTCTTGTTTCCAGACTTGCATATTACAAATTGCTGGAAAATGATACAAATCCCATTGTAAAACTTATTTCACTAAATACAAAACCGGCTTTAAGTAAAAAAATAATTCTTGCAGGTTCATTATTTTTAGGATTATTTTTAGGAATTTTTGCAGCTTTCATTAAAGAATATTCAAAAACACTTGACTGGAAAGAAATAAAAAATAAAAATTAATTATAATAAAGGAGAAAACCATTGAAAACTGTTGATTTAGGAAAAATTGGATTAAATGTTTCCGAAATATCCCTTGGATGTATGAGAATGGCTGATATTTCTTATGAAAAAGCTGAAAAGTCCGTTTGTACTTCTATCGAAACAGGAATTAATTTTTTTGATCATGCGGATATTTACGGAAGAGGAAAAT
>CALIJH010000146.1 GCA_938017765.1 uncultured Leptotrichia sp. | reverse complement strand
TATTTTTAGTAGGTTGTTCAAAATCCGACAATCTGGAAGAAAAGGAAGATACAGTTAAAATAAAAGACTACAGCGAAGCTGAAAAAGTTGAATTTTCTAATAAAGATTTAGAGAAAACAAAAAATGCAGTTCTTTCGTATGCGGCTAATCCAAGAAAATTTAATTTGACGGGTTATACAATTGAGGCATATAGAAGATTAGTAGGGATTGATAGTTTTTATGGATTATATACGAATATGGTTTTGGATAATGAAGATAATTTTTTATCTAAAGAAAGTAAAATTAATTTGTTTTTAGAACATTATTCCAAGATATACAGGAAAAAATTGAACGATGAAACAAGATTTGTCATGTCGGAATTAAAAAAGGAAATAGATAAAAATGACGAAGAATATAACAAAAAATTAGATGAAAAAACGAAAGAATTTCTCGTATTGTTTGAAGAAAAATTAAAACTTATGGATGATATTGTGGATTATTATACTTCGAAAAAATATGAAGAAGATGAATTTGCAAAAGGAAAAGATTTAAATGAAAGATATTTGACAAACTATAAAAATATGAATCAAAAATTCAAAGAAATATATGAAATGTTTGCTGAAAGCGAAAAAATAGTTATTAATAATTTTATAGCTAATTTAGAGCATACTGATAATGTATCAAAAATTGAATTATTTAAATCAAGAGCACTTATAAAAATGTTTTTAAAAGAGTTTTATGCTTCAAAGTTATTCATTGATGAAAGAAAATTTTTGGGTACAGATAAAAAAATGCCTAAAATAATAAAAAAAGAAGATAAAGCGGACTATATTAATAATTTGAAGAGTATTCAGAAAACGCTTGAAGAAGTTATTTCAAATCTGGAAAAAACGGGAAAAGATGAAATAGAAAAGGAAAAAATGAATTTTGAAAAATATAACAAGATTATCACTATGATTAAAGAAGATTCTACATTGACAAGACAGATAATAGAAGAAATAGAAAAAAATGAAAATGAAGAAGTCAGAGAAAAAATTTTGAAATATTCAAAAAGGAATTTTGATATGGAAATGGATTTTGTTGAGTTATTAAAATAAAAAACGAAAGGAAAAAGTAAAAAATGAGCATGGAATATGAGACAGTCATCGGACTGGAAGTACACTGCCAATTAAAAACAAAAACAAAAGTATGGTGTTCATGTAATGCCGATTATGATAATGAAGTGCCTAATGTTTCTACTTGTCCCATATGCACAGGTCAGCCGGGAGCATTGCCGAAATTAAATGAAGAAGTTTTAAATTATGCAATAAAAGCTGCATTGGCTTTAAACTGTGAAGTCAATGAAGAAAGCCAATTTGACAGAAAAAATTATTTTTATCCCGATTCGCCCAAAAATTATCAGATAACACAGTATTTCAAACCTTATGCGGAAAACGGAACACTGCATATCAGAACAAACAGCGGGAAAGAAACCAAGATAGGAATAGAAAGAATTCAAATAGAGGAAGACACTGCGAAAAGTATACATACAGCCTCTGAAAGCCTATTAAATTATAATAGGGCGTCAGTACCTCTAATTGAGATAATTTCAAAACCTGAAATTAAAAATGCCGAAGAAGCTTATGCCTATTTGAATACACTGAAAGAGCGTCTGAAATATACAAAAGTGAGTGATGTAAGTATGGAGCTGGGTTCACTCAGATGTGATGCCAATGTGTCTGTAAGGAGAAAAGGGGATTCGGTTTTGGGAACAAGAACGGAAACTAAAAATCTGAATTCATTCAAGGCTGTCGTAAGAGCAATAGAATATGAAACAAACAGGCAGATTGAAGTTATTGAAAATGGCGGAAGAGTTGTGCAGGAAACAAGGCTATGGGATGAAGAACAGGGCGTTACAAGGCCTATGAGAAGTAAAGAGGAAGCAATGGACTACAGATACTTTCCTGAACCTGATCTACCAAGAGTAATCATATCTGATGACAGACTCGAAAAAGTAAAAAAAGAAATGCCCGAATTTGCGGATAAAAAAACTAAAAGATTTATTGAAGAGTATAAACTGAATGAAAAAGAAGCAATAACTCTGGCAACGGAGCCTGAACTTGCTGAATACTATGAGGAAATAGTGAAAAAGTCGGATGAGCCTAAATTATCCGCAAACTGGATGTTGACAGAAATTTTGAGAGTATTAAAGGAAAAAAATATCGGAATAGAGCAATTTTCCGTTTCTTCTGAAAATATTGCAAAGCTTATAAAATTAATCAAATCAAATATCATAAGCTCTAAAATAGCTAAAGAAGTTTTTGAAATATTGCAGGTTGAAAATAAAGACCCTGAAATTATAGTGAAAGAAAAAGGATTAATTCAGATAACCGATAACAGTGAAATCGAAAAAATAGTCGAACAGGTACTGGAAGAAAATCAGCAGTCCGTGGAAGATTATAAAGCAGGTAAAAGCAATGCCCTCAAATATCTTGTAGGACAGGCTATGAAACTTTCCCGAGGGAAAGCCAATCCGCAAATGATAAATGAATTAATTCTGAAAAAATTAAGTTAAATTTTTACAGTTTATTTTTAGACGTATAAATATAAGGCTAAGCTATTAATATATTATAGGAGCAATGTAAAATATGAAAGTGTGGAATAGCTTCAGATTTAGACTGATGTTTATAGTAATAATTATATTTTTAGGATTTCTGTGGATTATTGCCAATCTCTTTTATATCCAGATTATAAAAGGGGATGAATGGCAAAAAGCGGGAGAAATGCAGTATAAAAGTGAGTTTACCGTAAAGTCCAAAAGAGGAAAGATAATAACAAATGATGGAGAAGTATTGGCTTATGACGGAGAAACTTATGATATAGTAATGGACCCTACACTTATAGACCCTGAAAATATAGATAAACTAATGGAATTATTGAAAAGTAACATATCATCTTTTGATGTTTCAAAAGTAAAAAGAGATATTCTTGAAAAAAGCAGACAGAATAAAAAATATCTGAAACTTGAGTATATTTTAGGATATAATGAAAAGAAAAATATTCAGGATGAGCTGTCAAAAGATAAAAGTCTAAAATCGGGAGTATTTTTTGAAACAAATTATACAAGAAATTATATAAAAAACAGTGCCTTTCAGGAGTTGATAGGTTATCTGGATGTGGATAACAAAGGTGTATACGGTATAGAAAAAACATATAATGACCAGCTGACGGGAGTCGACGGAGTTATTGAAGGATTCAGGATACCCCGAAAGTTTACCACCGTTTATTCACTGAAAGAAACTAAGGAGATTGTTCTGGCAAAAAATGGAAATGATTTGTTTCTGACTTTGGACAGTGTCCTTCAGTATACTCTTGATGATGAGCTAAGAAAAACTTTTGAGCAGTACGATGCAGTTTCGGCTATGGGTATACTTATGGAAGTGGAAACGGGGAAAATTCTGGCGATGTCCTCTTATCCTAAGGCAAAAAATAATGCTGAAGTAAAAAATAGACCTATTACGGATTTATTTGAACCGGGTTCCATATTTAAACCGATTACTGTTGCTACAGGACTGCAACTGGGGGTAATCAACCGAAATACCGTTGTAGCATCTACGGGGCATATAAAAGTAGCCGACAGGGTTGTAAATGACCATGACGGCTCTACTACGGGGAGCCTGACTTTGGAAAATCTTATTGCAAAATCAGGGAATGTGGGAATGGTAAAAATAGCCCAGATGATGAAAACGAGAGACTTTTATTCATACCTTGAAAAAGTGGGATTGGGTAAAAAAACAGGAATAGACACTTATTCTGAAACATCTCAAAAACTTCTGCCTCTGAAAGATATGACCGAAGTCAAAAAATCTAATATTGCTTTCGGACAGGGAATTGCTATGACACAATTACAAATGCTTATGGCATTAAATACCGTCATAAATCACGGTAAGCTTGTAAAACCTTATTTAGTTGACCACATAGAAGATAATGACGGAAATGTAATTCACCAGAATGCTCCTATAGTGTTGGAAAAAGTATTCAGTGAAGAAGTTTCAAAATTGAACAGACATTATATGGAGGCAGTTGTTACTAAAGGAACAGGACAGGGAGCCCAGATATTGGGGTATAATATTGGAGGAAAAACTGGAACAGCCCAAAAATCAGGTTATAAAGGTTATGAAAAAGGAAAATATTTCAGTTCATTTTTTGCATTTTTTCCTGTAGAAAATCCTAAATATGCGATACTGATAACTATAAATGAGCCTCATGGAGCATATTACGGAGCTGCGGTCGCATTACCTCCGGTAAAGTCGGTATTTGAAAAGCTGATTAAATACAAAGGTATAAATCCTCAGGGCATTATAACGGAGAAAAAACAGCAGTCTGTTATAAATCCTTATCAGAAAAAGGATTTAAAGAGAATTGCCGAAGAATTTGAAAATGAATTAATGCCCGATTTGAAAGGTATCAGTTTGAGAGAACTGTTGGCAGTTTATCCTCAGAGAAAATATTCTAAATACAAATTTGTCGGTAGCGGTCAGGTCAAGGAACAGTGGCCTTTACCCGGTACAAGGATTAATAAAGATACTGAAATAAAGATAGTTTTGGAATAAAGATAAGATGATATATAAAAACAGCATTGTTTTTAAATAAGTAAAAAGGAAAATAGGGATTAATGTATTATTATCAGATATATGTTGAAAACAGTAAAAATATATATACATACAAATCACGGGATAAGTATGAAATAGGGGAATGGTGCCTCGTAAATTTTGTAAATAGGAATAAAATGGGACTGGTTGTATCTGAAATCGGCGAAGAAGAATTGACGATAGATATTGAAAAGATAAAATTTATTTCAGGTACGGCTCCTGTTCTGTCCATTCCTTTATCCATAATGGAACTCGTAAAATGGGTAAAAGATTATTATCTGAGTGATTATAATAATGTAATAAAAACCGCCTATCCCGGAGTATTGAAATTGAACTACTCAAAAAAGGCTATTTATATAAAAGATCTGGAAATAACCGAAAAATCCGAAAAAGTACAGCTTTCTGAAAAAAACGAAGAAAACAGCAAGTCGGATAGCATTGAAAAATTTAACGAATATATGATGAAAAAAAAAGAGGTAACTTTTCAGACTTTGCAGAAAAATTTTTCGGAAGAACTGATAAATAAAGCAATAAAAAGAAAATCAATCGTAATTGAAAAAAAAATAATAACAAAGTCGAAAACAAAACAGAAATCAGATTTGAAAAGTGAAATTTTAAAAGATGATGTTGTTTTGAATGAAGAGCAGCAAAATGCCGTAAACAGGATAAAAACAGGAGAAAAGCAGTTTTATCTACTGAAAGGGATTACAGGTTCGGGAAAGACTGAAATATATATAAATCTTATAAAAGAAGCTGTAAAAGAAGGATACGGAAGTATATTTCTCGTGCCGGAAATATCTCTTACTACTCAGATGATAGAAAGGCTGGAAAGACAGTTCTTAGATACTGTTGCCATTCTCCACAGCAAACTTTCCGACAGTGAGAAAAGGCAGGAATGGGAATTTATAAGAAATGGAGAAAAAAAGATTGTAATAGGAGCAAGGTCAGCGATATTTGCTCCTGTGGAAAATCTCAAATATATAATAATTGATGAAGAGCATGAAAATACATATAAACAGGATACTAATCCAAGATATCATGTGAAAAATGTGGCTATAAAAAGAGCATTGATAGAGAAAAATGTAAAAGTGATATTAGGTTCCGCCACACCGTCTTTTGAGTCTTATTATCAGGCAAAAAAGGGAGATTTGGAGCTTATTGAACTGAAAGAAAGATTTAATGATGCAAAAATTCCTGAATATGAAGTGATAGATCTGAATGACACGGAAAATAATTTTTCTGAAAATTTTTCGTCAGAACTGCTGAAAGAGATATCAAAAACTCTTGAAAAAAAAGAACAGGTACTCCTTATTTTAAACAGAAAAGCTTTTTCCAACTTGGTAAAATGTAAGGAATGCGGACACATACCTGTCTGTCCGAATTGCAGCATATCTCTCAGTTATTATAAATATGAAAACAAACTGAAATGTAATTACTGCGGATATGAAGAAAGATTTGAAAAAAAATGCGGAAACTGCGGGAGTGATAAGTTTATTCAGATAGGAAGCGGAACGGAAAAAATCGAGGAAGAACTGAAAGAAATATTTTATGACGGGAAAATAGTCAGAATAGATTCTGAAAGTGTAAAAACAAAAAAAGATTACGAAAATATTTACAATGACTTCAAAAATCAGAAATACAATATAATGCTTGGAACACAGATTATCGCTAAAGGCTTTCATTTTCCGAATGTAACTCTTGTAGGAATAGTAAATTCGGATATAATACTGAATTTTCCTGATTTCAGGGCAGGAGAAAAGACATTTCAGCTGTTAGTCCAGTCGGCAGGCAGAGCGGGGAGAGCAGAAAAAGAGGGGAAAGTCATAATACAGACATTTAACGGAGAAAATGAAGTTATCAGAAAAACTGTAGAAAATGACTATGAAGGTTATTTCAAAAAAGAAATGGAAATAAGAAAACTCCTCAATTACCCTCCTTACGGAAGACTGATAATAATAATACTGTCATCGAATGAAGAAACAGGACTGGAAGAAAAAGTGAAAATATTTTATAATAAGATGATGAGTCTGATTAATACAAAAGTAAAATTTGTAAAAAATGAATTTGTTTCGGAACCTTTTAAGGCACCGATATATAGGATAAACAAAAGATACAGATACCAGATATTCATAAAGTTTAACAGAAATAATATTACTAAAATAAAAAATATAATAAAAACAGTAATGGGCAGTTATAATGAAAAAAATATAAGAGTAAGTGTAGATGTGGATCCTATATCTGTATTATAAAATATTAAGTAGAGATAAGATTTATTAACGGAATTCCGAAAAATATTGGATAATAAGCACCAAAAATTTGAATTAAAAAATATATATGGTAAAATATATAGCGAAATAAATATTTATATATGCAGCAGTATAAAAATAATTAGAAAGTACATGTCAAAACATAGTTGCTGCTAATATCATTTAAAGTAAATATTCGTGTATATATAAAAATTAAGCTGTAAATCAAGTGCAAATATATATGATAGAATTAATATAGGAGAAATTTAATAATGAAAATAGTTTTATATGAACATCCTACCCTTAGAACAAAATCCACGGAAGTAGATACTGTGGACGACGAATTGAGAAAAACTCTGGATGAAATGGTAGACATTATGAGAAAAGCCAATGGAGTAGGGCTTGCTGCCAATCAGGTAGATATACCCAAAAGATTTTTTGTACTCGAAGTCGAAAACGAAGTAAAAAAAATAATTAATCCTGAAATACTTGAAACGAGTGAGGAAATCATCGAATATGAAGAAGGATGTCTAAGTATACCCGGAATTTATAAAAAAGTAAACAGACCCGCTGAAATAAAAGTGAGATATTTAGATGAAAACGGTAAAGAAAAAACTGAAAAACTTAGTGAAATGTGGGCAAGAGCATTCCAGCATGAGTTAGATCATCTTGACGGAGTTCTGTTTATAGACAGAATATCAGTTTTGAATAAAAGACTGATTGCAAAAAAGCTGGATTTGATGAAAAAAGAATTTATCAAAGGAAAAAAATACAGGGAAGAGTAAAAATATGAAAAATGAGGAGGATATAGTGAAAACAATATTTATGGGAACGCCTGAATTTGCAATTCCGAGCTTGGAAACTGTATATGAAAATACTGATTTAAAATTGATTTTTACTAAAGAGGACAAACCCAACGCAAGAGGAAATAAAATAATATATTCTCCTGTAAAACAGTTCGGAATTGACAAAAATATAGAAATAGTGCAGCCTAAAAGGCTCAAAGACACTGAAATTATAGAAAAAATAAAAGAAATAAATCCTGATTTGATAGTAGTCGTGGCATATGGTAAAATTATACCGAAAGAAATAATAGATATTCCCCAATATGGGATTATAAACGTGCATTCTTCACTTTTGCCTAAATACAGGGGAGCTTCTCCTATTCATTCGGCAATATTGAACGGAGATACTGAAACAGGTGTAAGTATAATGTATATAGAAGAAGAACTTGATGCGGGAGACGTTATATTAAAGGAATATTGTGAAATAACCGAAGATGACACTTTAGGAACATTACATGACAGATTGAAAGAACTTGGAGCCGTCGGGCTTGGAAAAGTTCTCGGGATGATTGAAAAAGGAAATGTAAAAGCCGAGAAACAGGATGATACAAAAGCTACTTTTGTAAAACCTATTTCCAAAGAAGAAGCAAAAATTAACTGGACAGACAGTAAAGAAA
>CALIJH010000145.1 GCA_938017765.1 uncultured Leptotrichia sp. | reverse complement strand
TCTAATTTCAGAAGAAACGGAAGTTTCACACTTAAATCCTTATTCAAGGGAAAAATTATGTCCAGTATTGGGATTTTTCATAGAGGAAAATTGGGAAAAAGCGTGTGAAAAATGTATAGAAATACTTGAAAATGAAGGAATTGGACACACAATGTCGATGCACACAAACAACGAAAATATCATAAGGGAATTTTCTTTGAAAAAACCGGTTTCAAGACTGCTTGTAAACACACCTGCGGCACTTGGAGGAGTTGGAGCTACAACTAATCTTATACCTGCATTCACATTAGGATGTGGAACAGTTGGAGGAAGTGCAACTTCTGACAATATAGGGCCTTTAAATCTTATAAATATTAGAAGGGTGGCTTACGGGACAAAGGAACTGGAAGCATTGAAAAATGAAAGCAACTGTACAGACGAGTGTGGACTGAATACTGGAAGCGGTTCACAAATAAGTGAGAGCGATATAGAAAGTATCATAAGAAAAGTATTGGACGGAATTTATAAAAAATAGATAGGGTGTGATAAAAAATGCCTGTTATAACAGAAGGAATGCTTAGAAAATTAGATAAGGAAGGGCAGCTTGAAAAAGTACATATAACTGAAAAAGACATCCTTACACCGTCAGCAAGAGAATTTTTAAATGTAAAAAAAATTGATTTCAGGATAAAGAAGTCGCAGGAAAAATTTGTCAATAATGAGAAGACTGCTGAAAACGAAGTTAAAGATTCTCCGGCTAATGCTTCCGAAGAAAAAGTTATTAAAAAACGGCAGTACAGGGATTATATAACGGGAGCAGTTTACGATAAGAAGCCTGAATTTATGACTCAGCTTTTTGGAGATAATCTGGTTGTAAAAAATCATAAAAGAATTGTTTTAAGAGGGAAATTTGATATTTTACAGGCTGAAATAATAAGATATTGGAAAAAATATGAGAAGAATAAAAAGCTGGAAGGCGACTTTGCACAGACATATAGATTCGTAAGGGATCTATTTATAAGCGAAATGACTAATATGGAATTTCAGGAAAGGGATGTGCTGGGATACGATATTGACACATTAAAGGACATAACTCATAATACGGTAAAATATTTTAAGACTGGACATCTGTTTGAAATAAACATAGATTTTGATGAATCAGTTATTGATATAAATTATCTGAGAGCTTTGTCGAGGGAATGTGAAGTTGCCGCAGTTGACGCTTTTTACAAGGAAGGAAAAGTGGAAAGGGTGGATATGCTAAAGGCATTGAACCGTCTGAGCAGTATATTGTACTTAATGATGCTAAAAGCAAATAACGGAGATTATAAGTCATAAAATCGGAATACACAGGAGATGTTATGGATAGGAACGAATTGGAAAAAATAATAAGAGAAAAGTTGCAGGAGCTTCTTCAAATAGAGAAAAAAGATACTTTTATGGTTGAAGCGTCAGGAAGACATGTGCATCTTTCAAAAGAACATATGGAAGCACTTTTCGGAAAAGGATATGAACTTACACCTGCAAAAGATTTATCACAACCCGGACAGTTTGCAGCAAAAGAAAGAGTCAGAGTAATCGGGCCTAATGGTGAACTTTCCAATGTTGCAGTATTGGGACCATGCAGAAATTTTTCTCAGGTTGAATTATCCCTTACTGACTGTATGCAGATAGGAGCCAAGGGAGTAATAAGAGAAAGTGGTAAAATAGAAGGAACTCCGGGAATATTGATAGGTGTAGGAGATAAATACGTACAACTGGACAAGGGACTGATAGTTGCTAAAAGACATATTCATATGGCACCTGAAGATGCTGAAAGATTTTCTGTGAAAGATAACGAGATTGTGAAAGTAAAAATTCACAGTGAAAGACCTTTAATATTTGATAATGTTGTGGTAAGAGTGAAAAATAATTTCAGATTGAGTATGCACATTGATTTTGACGAAGCTAATGCATGCGGATATACTTCCGGAGTGGTTGGCAGTATTTTCAGGGAATAGGAGATGAAAATGGATACTCAAAGATTAGTAGAAATACTTACAAGGGAAGTGTTAAAAGAAATTGCCAAAAGGGAAAAGGAAATTTTGTCAGACAGAACCGGCATAATAAACAGTACTGATAATGCCGATAATAAGAAAAATTTGAAAAATATATCGGAAAATACAGTTGTTACAGCTTTTCTCGGAAATGACGAAGTATTAAAGGATGAGCTTAAGAAAAATATGCCGATTTTAGATAATGTAAAATTGGGCAGCTCATGGGAAGAAATTGCTCAAGGTAAAAATGAGAATAGACTTATAGTGTCAAACCTCTGTATAAATGCTCTGATAGAGCTGTCTCAAGGGAAAAAGAGCATTATAACGGAATATCTTTTTAACGACGGTGAAGTAATCCTCGTAGAAGAGGGACTGGAATATAAAAAATACAGCGAGCCTGCTGCTCTTATAAGACTTTATGATGAATATCTTGAAAAAGTAAAAAAATTCGGAATAAAAGTCATAAAGAGAACAGAAGTGAAAGATATGCTTGATATAAGAGAAAAAATCTATATAGAAGGGCTGATAACTGAAAGTAAACTTAGAAATCTTGGGATAAAAAATCAGATACTTGCAGTCGGCAGCAAAAGTAAAATAACTTCCCTTGCAATGGATTATATAAAAGAAAACAATATCAATGTATATTATGAAAGAGGACAGTAATATGTTAATAGGAAAAGTTATTGATAATGTCTGGGCAACAAGAAAAGATGAAAAACTTAAAGGACTGAAACTTATGGTAGTCGAAGTAGAAGGAACCGGTGAAGGTAAAGGAAGCAGAAAAATAGTAGCTGCCGATTATATAGGAGCCGGAGAGGGCGATAAAGTGATAATAGTTACGGGAAGTTCTGCAAGACATATTTTTGAAGCGGGAACACCTGTAGATGCGACTATCGTAGGAATAATAGACAGTCCGGAATCGGATAAGGAGTAAAAAATGGCAAAAAAATTAATAACAGTAGGAAATTTTTCCGAATATGTTCAGAATAATAAATTAGTCATTGCAGCTGATATGATTATTACTCCCGGTGCGAGAGATAAAATCAGGGAACAGGGAGTAGAAGTAATATATGAAAAATCCTGCTGTGAAGCAAAAAGCAAAGGGAGAAAAGACAGTCAGGATTTTGAAAAGAAAATCGTAGAAATACTTGTAAAAGAATACAATATAACTGACCCCGCAACAGTCCAGAAGATATTATCCAGATTGAAAGAATTGTCATAGAAAGGAAGTGGACTTTAAATGGATTTGTTTCAAATAAAACCTGATATTTATTTCGGGCCTAATTCTTTGGATATATTGAGAACTTTGGAAATGGAAAAAGTATTTTTGGTAACTGATGAAAATATGGTAAAATTAAAAGTAGCGGACAGAATAACAAACATTCTGAAATCAAGAGGAATAGAAGCTAAAATATATTCAGATGTAAAACCTGACCCTACGGACGAGGAAATCATAAAAGGTATGCTGGAGCTTAGTGCATACGAGCCTGATGTTATAATAGCTTTAGGAGGAGGCTCTCCCATAGACGCATGTAAATCAATGATTTACTTTACGAATAAAATAAAAAGAGCAATGGGTGAATATAAAAAGCCTAAATTTATAGCTATTCCTACAACAAGTGGAACCGGATCGGAAGTAACATCTTATGCCGTTGTTACTACTCAAAGCAAAAAAATACCTCTAAGCGACAGTGAAATGCTTCCCGATATAGCGATACTCAATCCCGAGTTTATAAAAACTTTGCCGCCTTCAATAATTGCGGATACGGGAATGGACGTTTTGACACACGCTATAGAAGCCTATGTTTCAAAAGCGAGAAATCTGTTTACAAATACATTGGCTATAGGAGCGATAAAAACTGTATTTGCCGATTTGGTAAATAATTTTGAAAATCCTCAGCTCGAAAGAGAAAGAATAGATTTGCAGATTGCTTCGTGTATGGCGGGAGTTGCATTCAGTAATGCGGCTTTAGGAATAAATCACAGTATAGCTCACTCATTGGGGGCAAGATTTCATAAGCCTCATGGCAAACTCAATGCGGTGATAATGCCGAAAGTTATACTGTTTAACGCACAAAATAAAGATGCTGCAAAATATTACAGGGAAATAGCCGAAGCTTTAGGATTTACTCCGAGAGATGATAAAGACGGAGCTGAAACTCTGGCAAAAGCTGTGGAAATGAGAAGTTTCAAAATGGGCATACCTAATAGACTGAAAGATTTGGGAATTCCCGAAGAACAGTTTTTTGCCGAAATGGAAAGCATAATCGAACAAATAGAAAATGATATGTGTACGGCTGACAATCCAAGAAAATTCAGCAAAATGGAAATGAAGCAGTTATTGACAGATTTATATTAAAATTTTGGAAAAGGAAGAAGTATGAGAAAAATAATAGTTGTAGATGATGAACCGATAACAAGAATGGATATATGTGAGATATTGAGAGAAGCCAATTATGAAGTAGTTGCTGAAGCGGGAGACGGCTTTGACGCAATAGAACAGAGTAGGAAATATAAACCAGATTTTGTAATAATGGACGTTAAAATGCCTATACTGGACGGACTGAAAGCAGCGAAAGTAATAACGGAGGAGAAATTATCTAGGGGTATTGTTTTACTTACAGCTTATTCCAATAAAGAATTTATAGAAGAAGCCAAAAATATAGGAATAATAGGATATATAGTAAAACCTATTGATGAAAAGTCCTTTATTCCAAATCTGGAAATCATATTTAACAAACAGGAAGAATTTGAAAAGCTCGAAAAGAAATATATAAAGACGAGTCAGAAGCTGGAAGACAGAAAGAAAATAGACATCGCAAAAAGTCTTCTGATGAAAACAAGAAATTTTACTGAAAATGAGGCTTACGAATATATTAGAACACTAAGTATGAATAAAAGATGTGATATGGGTAAAATCGCAGATATTATAATTTTGTCCGGAGATGAAAATGCTTAGAACTATATGTAAACAATATACGAAACTTTCAAAAAAGAATATTGAAAAACTCGAAAAAATATCCGAGGGACTTCCCGTTTTGAGTAAGCTGCTGAAAGCCGACGTATTTATAGATTGTATGACGGAAAGCAGGGATACCGCGATAGTGGTAGCGGAGGCAAACCCCAGAACAGGTTCGAGCTATACTCAGAGCGTTGTAGGGAAATATGCTTACAGAAGAAATGAACCTGCCGTTCTAAGGACTCTTGAGACGGGGCATCCGTCGAGGGATTATAAGGCTCTGACTCAGGAAAATAAAATTGTAACTCAAAATGTAGTGCCTATAAAGAGCGACGAAGATGATAAAGTGATAATTGCCGTTCTTATAGTCGAAGAAGGCGTAAATGAAGAAAGCTTGAATAAAGAACTGAGTTTTCTGAACAACGCGACTGACGATATTCTTATAAGTTCTGTGGAAATGTCAAGGGAACGGAGAATTATCGACTATATAAATGACGGAATTATAATTTTTAACGAAGAAGGTGTATGTATATATGCTAATTCCAGAGCAAAGTACATATACAGGAAAATCGGCTATAAAGATTTTGTTCTTGGAGAAAAATTTGACAACATTGTAATAGATAACGTTGAATTTGAGGACGTCCTGAGCGGAAAAATGAATAAAAAAACGGATATAAGTATATCAAATATGGTTTTAAGTATGGAATATTTTTTAATAAAAGAGACTGAAAACATTAAGAACATAGTCCTGTTTATAAAAGACATCACTGAAATCAAAGTCAAGGAAAAAGAACTGGTTTTAAAATCTGTCGTAATAAAGGAAATACACCATAGGGTAAAAAATAATTTGCAGACAATAGCGAGCTTATTGAGAATACAGGCGAGAAAGACCGATGACAAGGCTGTCAAAGCCGCATTCAGCGACAGTATAAACAGAATACTTAGTATTTCGGTAACTCATGAGCTGCTTGCCCAGAATGGACTTGATGAACTCGAAATAAAAGAAGTCATAAATAAGATTTTAAAAAATTCCTTAAGAGAAAATCTGGACGGACGGGTAAAACTGAAAATAGACGTAACGGGAGATAACTTTGAAATCAGCTCGGACAAAGCTACAACAATAGCTCTCATAGTAAATGAACTGGTCGAAAACTGCATAAAGCATGCCTTTAAGGGAAAGGATAACGGACGGATAACTGTCAAAGTAAAAAGAGGAGAAATGAAGTCTTATATTTCCATAAGCGATGACGGAATAGGGATGAATGAAAAAGATTTTGACAAAGGAAGTATAGGATTACAGATAGTAAAAAGTCTTGTAAAAGAAAAACTATACGGAGATTTGAACGTAAAAACCGGAGATAAAGGAACTGAAATCAGTTTTGGATTTGAAAATTAATTTATCTTAAAATTAGTTTGTATTATAGAAAATATCAGTGAAGACAAAGGAGTCTGAAATGACAGAAGAGATATTAAGCGTAGGAATAGATATAGGAACTTCTACAACTCAGCTTATATTTTCCAAGATTTATATAGAAAACAGAGGCTCGGCATTTACAGCTCCTCAAATAAAAATAATAGGAAAAGAAGTTATTTATAGAAGTGATATATATATTACTCCGTTGGAAAATGAAACAAAGATTGACGCGAAAAAAGTCAAAGAAATAATAGAAGCTGAATACGTAAAAGCCAACATCAGATATGAAGATGTCTCTACAGGAGCGGTAATAATAACAGGGGATACTGCAAGAAAGGAAAATGCAAAAGAAGTATTGCAGATACTTAGTGGAATGGCAGGTGATTTCGTCGTTGCAACGGCAGGGCCTGACCTTGAAAGTATTATTGCGGGAAAAGGTTCGGGAGCTTACGGCTACTCGGAAGAAAAAAATACAAGTATCGTAAACTTTGATATAGGAGGAGGTACTACAAACAATGTAGTATTCAATAGAGGAGAAGTGGAAGATACTACCTGTCTTGACATCGGAGGAAGACTTATAAAATTTGATGAAAATGGGAATACACGTTATATTTTCAAAAAAATGTACGATATTGCCGATGATGTAAATGTAAAACTTGAATTAGGTAGAAAAATAAGTGAAGCAGATTTAAGAAAAATAACAAGAAGAATGGCACAGCTTATTTTTGAAAGTGTGGAATTAATCCCTAAAACTGAATTATACAAAAAAATTGTAACATACAAGGATTTTAAGAAACAGAATAAGGATATTAAACACTATTCATTTACAGGAGGAGTTGCAGATTTCATTTATGGAAGAGTAGAAAAGGACTTATATAAATATAACGATATAGGAATAGTACTCGGAGAAGAAATAGTAAAAGTTTTGAAAGAATTGAATATAGAGCCTACAAGACTTAGCGAAACAATAGGAGCAACAGTAGTAGGAGCGGGAAGTCATACAACGGAAATAAGCGGAAGCACAATAACTTATACCGAGGGGATTTTCCCGATAAAAAATATTCCTGTCCTGAAATTATCCGAGTCGGATGAAAAACTGCCGTACAATGAATTAGGTAAAGTCATAGAAGGTAAACTGGACTGGTTTAATTCTGAAAATGAAATAGACAATGTGGCCCTTGCCTTAAAAGGTAAACATAATATGGCATACAATGAAATAATGGAATTATCTTCGGTAATTTCGGATATTATAAAAAGAAAACATAATAAAAAGTATCCTGCAATCGTCATAGTCGAAAATGATATGGCAAAAGTATTGGGACAATGTATGAAACTGGAACTGAATGATTATGACATAATCTGTATAGACAGTGTCAAAGTCAGAGACGGAGATTACATTGATATAGGAGCACCGTTAGGAAACGGAAATGTTCTGCCTGTTGTAATAAAAACACTGGTATTCAGTTATTAAAATAAAAATCTTAGAGAGGTGTATAACATGGTATTAAAAACAAAATTATTCGGTCATACTTATGAATTTAAGTCTGTAAAAGATGTACAGAACAAAGCAAGTGAATACAGATCAGGAGATGAACTTGCAGGAGTAAGTGCAAGTACAGCCGAAGAAAGAGTAGCGGCTAAAGCTGTTCTGGCCGAATTGACACTGGCAGATTTGAGAAACAATCCGGCAGTACCTTATGAAGAAGATGAAGTAACAAGAATAATACAGGATGATGTAAATGAAAAAATTTACGGAGAAATAAAAAACTGGACAGTGAGTGAACTGAGAGAATGGATTTTGGACAGTAAAACTTCAGGAGCACATATTAGCAGAATAAGTAAAGGGCTTACAAGTGAAATGATAGCCGCAGTTGCCAAACTTATGAGTAATATGGACCTTATTCAGGGAGCAAGTAAAATAAGAATTAAAAAATTCTGTAATACGGAAATAGGAGGAGAAGGAATACTTGCAACGAGATTGCAGCCTAATCATACTACTGACGATCCTGACGGAATTATGTTATCCACATACGAAGGATTAAGCTTTGGACAAGGAGACGCATTATTGGGATTAAACCCTGTTGATGACAGTGTTGACAGTGTTATGAGAGTATTACAGAGATTTCATGAAATAAAGACTAAATGGGAAATACCTACACAAATATGTGTACTGGCTCACGTAACTACACAAATGGAAGCAGTTAGAAGAGGAGCGCCTACAGATTTGATTTTCCAAAGTATAGCAGGGTCTGAAAAAGGAAATGAAGCTTTCGGAATAACTGGAAGTATGATACAGGAAGCAAAAGATTTGGCACTGAAACATGGTACGGCTACAGGACCTAACGTAATGTACTTTGAAACAGGACAAGGCTCGGAATTATCATCAGACGCTCACCACGGTTGCGATCAGGTTACAATGGAAGCAAGATGTTACGGTTTTGCTAAAAGATTTGACCCTTTCATTGTAAATACAGTTGTAGGATTTATCGGACCTGAATATTTATATAACAGTAAACAGGTAATAAGAGCAGGTCTTGAAGACCACTTTATGGGTAAACTGACAGGGATATCAATGGGAGTTGACGCATGTTACACTAACCATATGAAAACAGACCAGAATGATATAGAAAACCTGAAAGTATTGCTGACAGTAGCAGGATGTAACTACTTTATGGCTATACCTGCGGGAGACGACATCATGCTGAACTATCAGACATCTTCTTATCATGATGACGCGACATTAAGACAGCTGTGCGACAGAAGACCTATAAGACCTTTTGAAAAATGGTTGGAAAAAATGGGTATAATGAAAGACGGAAAACTTACAGATAGAGCGGGAGATGCTTCAATTTTCTTAAAATAGGGAGGATAAATCAATGTTATCAGAAAGAGAACTAAAAGACGTAATCGAAAAAATAATAGGTGAAATGAAAACCGGTGAAACGCCTGTATCTACAGGAGCAAACACAACATCAGCAAATAGTACAAACTATAGTAATGCAGCTTCTTCAACAAAGAGTGAAGAAACACGTGAAAATCCGCATATAGTAAACGGAGAAGTAAGAGATATTGGACAAATAAATATCAAAGACCAGATGTTAGTAAACAGTCCTGAAGACAGGGAAGAATATATGAAACTGAAACAGAAAACATCTGCAAGACTTGGTATCGGTAGGGCAGGAACAAGAATGAAAACAGAAGTATTGCTAAGATTGAGAGCAGACCATGCTGCCGCACAGGACGCAGTATTTAATGATGTTCCTACTGAATTTCTTGATGAATTGGGATTGTTTGAAGTTACTACTGAATGCGAAAGCAGAGACCAGTATATAACAAGACCTGACTTGGGAAGAAGAATCTCTCCTGAGGGTATAAAAATAATAGAAGAAAAATGTAAGAAAAATCCTACAGTACAAATATTACTTTCCGACGGGTTAAGCTCAACTGCTGTAGAAGCAAATGCCAAAAATATAATACCTGCATTGTTAAATGGGCTTAAAGGATACGGAATTGAAACAGGAAATACTTTCTTTATAAAATACGGAAGAGTCGGAGCAGGAGACCATGTCGGAGAAATACTAAATGCTGATGTAGTATGTATGCTTATAGGAGAAAGACCGGGACTTACAACTGCTGAAAGTATGAGTGCCTACATTACTTATAAAGCAAGACCGGGAATATCCGAAGCAAAAAGAACTGTTGTATCAAACATTCACAAGGACGGAACTCCTTCATCAGAAGCAGGAGCCCATGTTGCTACATTAGTTAAGAAAATACTTGATGCAAAAGCAAGTGGACAGGACTTGAAATTATAGTTGAATATAAATACAAAAATTAAAATCTTTAGGAGGAAAAAATGAAAGGTGATAGACTAAAAGCCAGCGTATTAGCTGTAAAATTAATCCCAAATATCGATAGTGATATGGCAAAAGAACTGAGTTTGCCTGAAGGACACAGAAGTATAGGAATCTTAACGGCAGATTGTGATGATGTTACATATACTGCATTAGATGAAGCTACAAAAAAAGCGGTTGTTGAAGTAGCTTACGGAAAATCATTCTATGGTGGAGCTGCAAATGCAAATACAAAATTGGCAGGGGAAGTAATAGGTATATTGTCAGGGCCTACTCCGGCAGAAGTAAAAAGCGGGCTGGCAGCAGCAGTTGACTTCATTGAAAATGAAGGAGCATTCATAAGTGCTAATGATGATGACAGTATAGCTTATTATGCTCACTGCATATCAAGAACAGGAACTTATTTGTCGAAAACAGCAGGAATTGAAGAAGGAGAATCTTTGGCTTATTTAATAGCACCTCCGTTAGAAGCAATGTACGCATTGGATGTGGCATTAAAATCTGCTGATGTGAGATTAGTTGCGTTCTATGGACCGCCTTCAGAAACAAACTTCGGTGGAGGACTTTTGACTGGAAGCCAGTCTGCATGTAAAGCTGCATGTGATGCTTTCGCTGAAGCAGTAAAAGCTGTAGCGGATAATCCGTTAAGTTATTAATTGAAATTTTACAAAAAACAGTTTAGGAGGAAAAATGAGTATTAACGAAATTATCATCTATATTATGGTCATATTCATGGTAATAGGTGGAATAGATAAGTGTATCGGAAATAAATTCGGTTACGGTGAAAAATTTGAAGAAGGAATTATGGCAATGGGTTCTCTTGCAGTTGCAATGGTCGGAATTATTTCATTGGCACCGGTTTTAGGTAAAATATTGACACCTATTGTAGGACCTGTATATAGTATGCTTGGAGCAGACCCGTCAATGTTTGCTACAACATTATTAGCAAATGATATGGGAGGAGCTCCTCTTGCGTTAAGTATGGCAAAAGACCCTCAATCAGGACTTTTTGCGGCGTTTATTTTAGGGTCAATGATGGGACCTACTATAGTATTTACAATTCCTGTTGCATTGGGAATTATAGAAAAAGAAGATAATCCGTTTTTAGCAAAAGGGATATTATCAGGTATAACAACTATTCCTTTAGGATGTCTTGCCGGAGGAATTGCGGCAGGGTTCCCTATCGGTGTGGTACTTAGAAACTTAATCCCTATAATAATCTTTGCAGTGCTGATTTGTTTAGGATTATGGAAAATACCTGAAAAAATGACTAAAGGATTTGCAGTATTCGGTCAAATAGTAGTAGTTGTCATAACAATAGGACTGATTGCTTCAATTGTTGAAAAATTGACAGGAATAGTAGTTATTCCGGGAATGGACCCGATAGATGAGGGAATCAATGTAGTAGGAGGAATAGCTATTGTCCTTGCAGGAGCATTCCCGCTGGTACACTTTATAACTAAAGTATTCCAGAAACCTTTGACTGCCATAGGAAAAAGTTTAGGAATGAACGAAGCAGGGGCAGCCGGATTTGTTGCCACATTGGCAAATAACATACCTATGTTCGGTATATTGAAAGATATGGATGAAAATGGTAAAGTAATGAACATAGCTTTTGCGGTAAGTGCGGCATTTGTATTTGGAGACCATTTAGGATTTACTGCGGGATATGCAAATGGGCAATATAAAGCTATGGTATTCCCCATGATAGTAGGAAAATTAGTAGCAGGGATAACTGCAATATTTGTTGCGAAATTCCTGTTTGGAAAGAAAAAAGAAACAGCAGAGTAAAAAAATCATAATCTTACTAAGGAGGAAGAAGTGAAATCCAATATAAATAAAATAACAGGACTGTTTTTGTTTTTATTAGTGGCTTTAAGCCTTTCAGCTGCCAATCTTGACGAATTGAGATGGGTTCCTAAGAACAGGGAAGCTTTATCAAAATTGATAGATGAAAATAAAAATAAAGGTAATTACGTAGTTTTTGACTGGGATTATACATCTATCTATCAGGATACTCAGGAAAATTTATTCAGATACCAAATAGATAATCTCAAATTTAAAGCAACTCCTGAAGAATTTTCCAAAGCAATCAGAAAAGATATTCCTTTGGATAATTTCGCAAAAGGATATGAAAATGTGAAAGGTCAGCCTATCAACATCACAAAAATAGCAAATGACCTTGATAAAAGATATGCTTTTCTTTATGAAAACTATATAAAAAATCAGAAAATGTCTTTGGAAAAAATTAAAGCAACAGAAGAATTTAAAGATTTTAGAGGAAAACTTGCATTTCTTTATGAAGCTATAGGAGGAAGTTTTTCTCATGATGTAGCTTATCCTTGGGTTCTTTACCTGTTTGACAATATGAGTGTAGCGGAAGTGCAGAAATTAGCCAAAGAAGCTAATGATTTTGGAATAGGAAATAAACTCGGAAAATATGTCATTGAATCAAGTGATAAACTTACAGGAGAAGCAGGAAAAGTAAGTCATCAATATAAAAGCGGGTTAAGAGTACAATCTGAAACTGCAAATCTGTTCCACGAATTTGAAAAAAATGGAATAAAAGTATATATAGTTTCAGCTTCCCTCGAAGATATAGTAAAAGTATTTGCAAACGACAAATCTTACGGATATAATTTAAGTGCTGACAGTGTTTACGGAATGAGACTTGAAATGAACGGAAATAAATACAAAGCCGAATATAAACACGGTTACCCTCAGACACAGACTAAAGGAAAAGTTGAAATAATAAATAAATTCCTGAAACCTAAACATGGAGGGAAAGATCCTATTTTAGTAGCTGGGGACAGTGAAGGGGACTTTAATATGCTTTCCGAGTATAAAGGTACAAAAATTCTGCTTCTTATGAAAAGAAAAGGAAAACTCGACAACCTTGCAAAAGATAAGAGAGCATTAATCCAAACGAGAAGTGAAGAAACAGGATTATTCGTTCCTGAAAATTAATTAAAAATTTTGGAGGAAAAAACGATGGATTTAAAAAACTTGGACAGAGAAACATTGGAAAAAATACTTAGAAAAGTAGTACAGGAAGAGCTGAACAGAAAAGTCGGAGGATTTGAAAAATTTATCGATAAAAGTGGAGTAGGAGTTGTCAAAATACCTTCAGTAAAACCTGAAAGATTTGATACAGGAAATCCTAACGATAAAGTATTTTTAACTGATGTATTTACAATAGAAGAAAGCGGAAGATTGAGCTGCGGAGTAATGGAAATGGAAGAATCTGCTTTTGACTGGGAGCTGAATTATGATGAAATAGATTATGTCATAGACGGTACTCTGGAAATCATAATTGACGGACGTAAAGTTACGGGAAACAGAGGAGACGCCATTTTAATCCCTAAAGGGTCAAAAATAAAATTCAGTGCTCCTAATTTTGCAAGATTTCTATATGTGATTTACCCTGCAAACTGGCAGGATACTTGTAAATAGAAATAATTCAATATAAGAAAACTTCCTTAATGGTTTAAATAAAAAATAGCATTTATTAATTTGATAATTTTATAAATGCTATTTTTTTACAAAAACATTTTTTATAGAGATTAATTTTTCTCTTTAATCTTATTCTTTTCACTATTTTTCATAAAAATATTTTTGTAAAGGTTAATACTTTTCTTTTCTTTTATTCTTTTCAGCTTCTCTATGATTATTTTCTGATTTTATTAATAATAAATATAATGCCTAAAATAGTCAGCTCACAAATGCGAAATACTACCCAAAGCACAATAAAGCAAAATAATGTTAAAATAACACTTATAGTTATTAAATCTATAAAATTTGTATCATAATTTCCGCCTTTACCGTATTTATCAACAAATTTAGACGGATTTATGTATTTTATATTTTTACCAAATTTCTGCTCTATATCATTTTCGGTAAGATTTAGGCGATAATCGGAAGACTTTCTTCCTTTTTTCATATAGAAATAGCCTTTGCAATTTATATCTTTCTCACCTGTAATATATCCTACATAATAATCTCCAACCAAAGCTATTTTAGATACTAACCGACATATACCGTCGCTTTTATTTGTTCTTTCTTCTTCAGTTGCTTCCATGTATTCTTTTTCCATTTTACGGTTTCTAAGTATAATATTCGGATCGTGTACTAAAAGAGGGTCTTCTCTTTCCAAAAGGTGTACTTTGTCCATTCTAAGATATTCATTTCTTTTATAATTGTCATCTATAATGCCGTATATAAAATATGAAAACCCTATTCCAAAACCTATAATAAATGGAAATAAAAAAATTATATCAGTAATAGTGAATTTCTTTTTCATCTTGTCATTACCTTCATTGTACCCATATTTTCCAGAAATTTTTTTGCTTCTCTTTCATTTTTAAATGTTCTATCTATTAGTATTTTATCTTTATAGCCGTCAGACATACTATAAGGTGTTCCCGTTTCTTTTTTTGAAGGTAACCCTCCTGAAATATTATATGGTTGCTTAAATTCATCATATAGTTTATATCTCTTTATAACTTTAAGATGTATCCCGTCGCTTTTTGGTTCATAAGACCTCGGTATAGGCGGTAAATTTTTTTTGACTTTTACCTGAGTAATAGGCTTTTTGGAATCTTCAAGCATATACAGAAAATTGTTTATTACATCATCATCATCAATATTTTTTGACATAGTTACCCCTTTCATTTATAAAGTTTTATTTTTTATTAACGTATTATATCTTAAAAAATAAGAAAAATCAATAATATCATAAAAATTCAAATGAATTTCTGAAAATTTGCTCTTTTTCCTCTTGTCATTTTATTTTTTGAATTTTAAACTTTCTTCTGTTTTAAACTTTCTTCTGAATTTTCCCTTTTAAATAAAATGAAAATGTGCGATAATATAAAAAAATACAAAATGAGGTTACTATGGATAAATTTTTCAAATTTTTAAATTCAGATAGATATCAGTATACTGAAAGTGAGATATATCTGAAAAATAATATGCAAAATCAGACAGCTGTTTTTGATGTATTTCTGCGGACAGAAAAAGAAAATGATTATGCGGTAGTATATGGAATATCTGACGTACTCGAATTGATAGACATACTCAACAATACTTCTTATGAAGATAGAAAAAAATATTTGTCAGAAATATTTGATGATGATGATTTTATAGAATATATTGCCAATATAAAATTTACAGGCTCGATAAAAGGTGTAAGAGACGGAGAAATTGTTTTTTCCAATGAACCTGTTCTTACCATTACGGCTCCGCTAATTCAAGGGAAAATACTGGAAACACCTATTTTAAATATACTCAATTATCAGATACTCACAGCGACTGTTACTTCTAAAATTGTACAGGCAGCTGAAAATAAAGGAGTATTGTTTTTCGGAACAAGAAGAGTGCCAGGGTTTGAAGCCTCAATGGCTATGACAAAAGCTGCCTATATAGCAGGCTGTATATCCCATTCAAATATAATGGGAGAATATTTTCAAAATTTGAAAAGTACAGGGACTATGACACACGGATTTATTCAAAGTTTCGGTATGGAGAAAAATTCCGAATATAAGGCCTTTGATATGTTTATAAAAAAATATAAAAATGAAAAGCAACCTTTAATAATGTTGGTGGATACTTATAATACATTAAAAAGCGGTATACTAAATGCGGTAAATGCATTCAAAAATAACAATATAAATGATGAATATAAAGGAACATACGGAATTAGAATAGATTCAGGAAATCTGGAAGAACTGTCAAAAAAATGCAGAAGAATATTGAATGAAAATGGATTTTATAATGCAAAAATAATATTGACGGGCAGTCTTGATGAAAAAAAGATAAGAAAACTGATAGAAAATGGAGCGGAAGTTGACACATTCGGAGTTGGCGACTCGATAGCATTGCCTGAAAAAGAAATCAGTACGGTTTATAAAATGTCTGTAATAAATGGAAATGATGTAATGAAAATCTCTGATGATAAACAGAAAATGTCCTTACCCGGAGATAAAAAAATATATAGAGTCCATGGAAATAATGATTTTTCAGATATTATAATGCTTGAAAAGGAACAATATAAAGGAGAAGAAACTGGACAAAAATTTTTGATAAATGAAGATAATATACTTGAAAGGGAACAATATAAAAGAGAGGAGCAGTCTAAAAAAGGAAATAATATTAGAAAATTAACTGTCGATTATATAATAGACGGAGAAAAAAATGAGGAAAACTGTCGATTATTAGAGTTGGGAGAAACAAAAAAATATTATGACAGTAATCTGTCATATTTAAAGAAAATATACAACGAAAAAGAAAAAATAAAAAGAGTAAAACTTTCAGAAAAATTAAAAGAATTGAAAAATAATCTTTTGAGTGTAATAAATGTAAAAAAATAACAGAAATACTAAAAATGGAATTAGCAAAGAATATAAAAAAGAATATAAATAATACGAAAAAACATAGAAAATAAAAAATATAACTAATGAAGAAGCAGATGAGAAAAAAAATAACGAAATATAAGAAATATAAAATATAGATCAGATAAAATAAAAAGGGAGTAAAATGATAAAACAGCTTATAATTTTGATACAGTTTATGACGAGGATACCTGTTTTTGTAAATGTCGAATATGATGAGGAAAAACTGGGAAAATCAATAAAATATTTTCCGTTAGTAGGTGCGATAATAGGAATTTTCCTTTACGGAATAAACATTTTGGCAGGAAAGATAACCGTAAATAGACAGATTGCAGCTATAATTATAATAATAGCAGAAATATTCATAACAGGACTTATTCATATCGACGGACTTGCAGATACTGCCGATGGACTGTTCAGCTATGCTGAAAAAGAAAAAATACTGGAGATTATGAAAGATTCGAGAGTAGGAACAAATGGAGCAGTGGCATTGATACTATATTTTATGACAAAAGTGATACTGCTTTCAGAAATAAGACCTGAATATATAATTCTCTATCCTGTAATTTCAAGGCTGTCTACATCGATAAATGCAGGACTTGGAGAATATGCGAGAAAAAACGGTATGAGTAATGGGATAATTGGGAAAAATGGTAAAAAGGAAGCTGGCATTTCAATTATAATAACAATGATTTTATCTTTCATAATATTAAAAGCGAAAGGCTTGATAATATTGATTTTTGCTATATTATTCATACTTCTCCTGATGAAAGGTGTAAAAAGAAAAATAGGAGGAATAACGGGAGATACTATGGGAGCGTCCCTCGAATTGACGTCGATTTTGGTTTTACTGGCAGGGGGGGGATTAAAATAAAAAAA
>CALIJH010000144.1 GCA_938017765.1 uncultured Leptotrichia sp. | reverse complement strand
TATATATATAAAATTAGAAAATGAAAGGATAAATATGGCAAAAAATCTTGGAGGAAACTTGACTCCTTTTTCAATTTTCATAGGAACTGTCGGCACAATATTAGTTGCAGCAAGTTCTTTTTACGTCGTTTTAAAATTCGGTGCATTACCGTGGCCGACGATAATGGTTACATTGATATCAATATCGACATTGGGCATTTTTGGCAGAAAAGATTCGGGAGAAATCACCGTTACTCATACTATTATGAGTGCAGGCTCAATGGTTGCAGGAGGTGTAGCTTTTACAGTTCCCGGCTATTTACTTTTAGGAGGAAACCTTAATAATATCAACAAAGTCTTGTTCCTGATTACCGTACTTATAGGGAGTGTTTTAGGTGCCGTTCTCTCTTTTATTTTCAGGAAAAAACTTATCGAAGAGGACAAGCTTGAATTTCCTATAGGAGAAGCAGCTTATAACCTTGTAAAATCAGGAAAAAACAAAAAAAATATGAAAATTGTAACTTTAGGAATGCTTTTCAGCACGATTGTAGCAGTTCTTAGGGATTACAGTTTCAGAAAAGGAAAAGCTCCTTTTATACCTACAATATATTCCATAAAAAACGGTCTGTTCAGCTTCTATGTTTCTCCGCTTCTTTTAGGGATTGGATATATTTTAGGATTTATGAATACTTTCATATGGTTTTTAGGCGGAGCTGTTACTTATCTGATTGCAAAGCCTCTTTCAGTTTATTACAACTTAAAAGATTTTGATATTATGAAAAACAGTTTCGGTATGGGATTTGTTATCGGGATAGGTGCTTCGGTTATATTGAAAATAGTGCTTTCCACAACAAAAGCTAATAAATATAAAAAACGTAGAAATGACGGAACAAATATAAAAGTTATACTTGGAATTTTTTCGATAATAAGCATTGTTCTGATTTCCTATATTTATAAACTACCCCTATTTTTATCACTTATATTGATACTGATATGTATTTTATGTACTGTTATCGCAGGATATACAACAGGAAAAACAGGGATTAATCCAATGGAAATTTATGCAATTATGTCCATTCTGATAATTTCCTTTCTCAATGTAATGTTGAATGGACTTGACATAGGAGGAATAAAATTTTCCACTAACATCAATCTCCTCGTGCTGTTTCTGCTTGCATGTATAGTCGCTGTCGCCTGCGGTCTTGCAGGAGATATATTAAATGACTTTAAATCAGGTTTCAGAATGAAAGTCAGTCCTGTGGAGCAGTTTATCGGAGAACTGATTGGTGCGGTTGTAAGTTCCTTTGTCGTAACTTTTCTGTTTTTTATATTTTTTGACGTATATAAAAATATAGGACCTAAAGAAAATTCCGAACTCATAGTATTACAGGCTTCTATCGTAGCATCAATAATAAAAGGGATACCTTTTATAAATATATTCTGGACAGGGCTTGGTATCGGATTTATTCTGAATATGCTGAATATACCTGTACTGACTTTCGGAATAGGGATTTATCTTCCTTTTTATCTTACATTGCCGGTATTTGCAGGAGGACTGATAAGCCTCATATCATCACGTATATCTGAAAAATTTTCTTCAAATATGCTTCTTTTTTCAAACGGACTTATGTCGGGAGAAGCTATTGTAGGAGTTATTTTATCAATACTCGCATACATTAAGTTATTTATATAATTTGTATGTTATAATATTTTAAAAATAACTAAATAAGGAGGATAAAGATTGTTTCGGAAATATCTGAAAACAATCTTATTAATAATATGATTTTAGGATTTGATGTAGGAAACACACACATTGTACCTGTTTTTTACAGTTATGACGGCAATATCAAAGCTTCTTTTCGTATTCCGACAAGTTTGTCCTTTACGGAAGACACTTTATTTGCCACGTTGAAAACTTTGGCAGAAAATAATAACATTAATATTTATGAAGTTGAAGATATAGTAGTTTCTTCAGTAGTTCCGCATATTAATGAGCTTTTTGAATATCTGGGACAGAGCTATTTCAATGTTCAGCCCAAGTTTATTTCCCTTGATACGGTAAATGATGAGATTAAGTTACTCGACGGAATGGAAAGGGGACTCGGAGCAGACAGAATAGCCGATATTCTTGCTGCGAAAAAACTTTTCCCTGAAAAAGAGCTGTTAATTATTGATTTCGGCACAGCCACTACTTTTGATGTTATAAAAAACTCCACTTATATCGGAGGTTGCATACTTCCGGGAATTGAGCTGTCCATAGACACCTTATTCAATAATACGGCTAAACTGCCTAAAATTAAATTTACTAAACCCGATACCGTTTTCGGTACTGATACGGTAACACAGATTAATGCCGGAATATTTTACGGAAATGTTGGAGCCGTAAAAGAGCTTATTTTCCAATATAAAAAAGAAATGCCCGCAGCTTATATAATTTCCACGGGAGGACAGGGCAAAAAAATATCCGAATATATTTATCCTGTTGATGAATATATTCCTCAGCTTGGAGAAATAGGGATGTTCGAGTTTTATAAACTTCATAAAAAATAACTGATTTTATTTGTAAAATCTGATTTAAAATTTAACTGATAAAGGATAAGAAATGGAAACGAAAATAAATTTTTTAAAATTTCTGTTTAAGTTTTTCTTTACTGTTATCGTTTTGGTAATAGTAACTTTCATAGGATTGAAAATAACTAAAATGCTTTTATATCATCCCTATACTGTAAAAAAGTTCGGTACTTTTGACGGTAATAAAGATTTTATTGTTATTTTTCACGGAGTATACGGAAAATCCGAGACTTTGGAACCTATTGCCAAAGAGCTGGAAAATAGAGGATATTCAGGTATAAATATCCAGTATCCTACTACCGACGGAACTATTGAAAAACTTTCCGAAAAATATATTATTCCGAATATCGAATTTATATCACGGACAGTAAAGAAGTCAAATATCGAAAGAAAGAAAAAAGGACTGCCTGAAATAAAAATAAATTTTATTACTCATTCTATGGGGACAGGAATTTTGAGATATTATCTGAAAACTCACAAATTGGATAATTCGGGAAAAGTGATCTTTCTCTCTCCTCCTGCTCATGGAAGCGAATTATCGGATAATCCTGTGGCTGATGCTCTAAAAAGCACTTTAGGAGAGTCCGTTGCACAGTTAAAAACTTCCGATAACAGTTTTATAAACTCATTGGGAGAGCCTGACTATCCGTGCTATGTAATGATTGGAAACAAATCAAGTAACTTTCTCTATTCTCTCATAATTCCGGGAGTGGATGACGGTATGGTTCCTTTTAAAACTTCAAGACTGAATAACTGTAAATACAGGGTAATCGAAAATGCCACTCATACGAGTATCTTAAAAGATAAAAGAACTATTGACGAGATTATAAAATATCTTGGAAATTAATAAAAAACAATTCCTATATTTAAGCTCAAAACAGGTTCAGGAATTATTTTAAAATATATTGAAACAAAAAGAGGGTGTTTCATAAGTCAAAAATAATTTTATT
>CALIJH010000143.1 GCA_938017765.1 uncultured Leptotrichia sp. | reverse complement strand
TATGAATATAAAAAAATAAATTTATTAATATTTAGATATTGAAAAAAACTGAAAATGTGGTATAAATATAGTATAATGTTTAGAGTGTGAAAGAAATTTTAAAAAATTTAGTTGGAGGGTATAAGTTATGAACGGATATTTAAGTTTAGTGTTACATGCACATTTACCTTATGTGAGACATCCTGAGTATAGTGAGTTTTTAGAGGAAGACTGGCTGTATGAAGCCATTACCGAAACATACATTCCTCTTTTAGTAATGTTTGAAAATCTGACAAAAGATAAAATTCCTTGGAATTTAACTATGACTATGTCAGGAACTCTTGTAAATATGCTGAATGACGAGCTTTTAAGAGAAAGATATATCAGACATATGGATAAACTGATAAAATTCTGCGAGCTGGAAGTGGAAAGACTGAAAGAATATCCCGATATGATTAAAGTCGCAAATCATAACTTATGGTTTAATAAAAGGGCCAAGTACGTATATGAAGAAAAATATAATAAAGATTTAGTCGGAGCATTCAGGAAGTTTCAGGATGAAGGAAATCTCGAAATAATACCTGTTACTGCAACACATGGATTTTTACCAGTTATGAAAGATTATCCAGAAGCAGTAAACGCTCAGGTTTATATGGCAAAAAAAGATTACATAAAAAACTTTGGAAGAGAACCTAAAGGAATATGGCTTGCAGAATGTGCATATTATCCTGAACAGGATAAATTCCTTGAAAAACACGGTATAAGATATTTTATTGTAGATGCCCACGGAATAATGCACAGTGAGCCGAGACCTGTTTACGGTATTTATTCTCCTGTTTATACTAAAAACGGAGTTGCGGCATTTGCGAGGGATTTGGAGTCTTCGGAACAGGTATGGAGTTCCGAAATAGGATATCCCGGAGACGGTGCATATAGGGAATTTCACAAGGACGCGGGATATGAACTGGACTATGAATATGTAAAGCCATATTTGCACAATGACGGCATAAGAAGAAATATGGGGGTAAAATATCACGCGATTACTGATAAGAAAGGCAGCTTTAAAGCTGTTTATGACCCTGACGTTGCTTACGGGAGAGCAAAAGAGCATGCTTATAACTTTGTTCATAACAGGTCAAAGCAGATAGAATTTTTGGCTTCAAAAATGAAATACAGAAAACCTGTCGTACTTTCTCCTTATGATGCGGAATTATATGGACACTGGTGGTATGAAGGTCCTATCTTTTTGGAGTGGGTGTTCAGAGCGACAGCACAATCGAATTTTTCAACAATAACACCTTATGAATATCTCGAAAGATACCCGACTAATCAGATTGTCGATGTAAGTATGTCGAGCTGGGGGGCAAACGGATATTATGATGTATGGATAGACGGGTCAAATGATTATGTGTATAGACATCTGCACAAAGCTGCAAAGAAAATGATAGAACTCGCTAACGGACGGGAACCGAAAAATGAACTGGAATATAGGGCATTAAATCAGGCAGCAAGAGAGCTGCTTATGGCACAGACTTCCTGCTGGGAATTTATAATGTTTACAGGAACAATGGTCGGTTATGCTCATAAAAAAATAAGCGACCATATTCACAGATTATTTAAAATTTATGAAGATTTTAAAAATGATATGCTTGATGAAGCATGGATTTCTGAAATTGAATCGAGGGATAATATATTTCCTGAAATAGAATACAGGATGTATAGAAGCAGCTGGGTATAATAAAGTATTTGAAGAAGCTTAAATGTTAGATGAATGATAAAAGACAATATATACAAAAGAATAAAAATGAAGTTTCTGTTTTGATAAAGAAGCTTTATTTTTTAAATATAAATAATGGGGATAAAAATATACTAAATTTTCTCTAAAAATCGTGCTATAATATAAAAAATTATAGCTGGGATAAATATAATAATTATAAAACTCAGTATAGTTACTGGGTTTTTGTTTTGAAAAGAGAAAATTTGAAAAGAGAAAAAGTTATACTAAATCAATAAAAGTACAATAAGTAAGCTATAAATGAATATTTGAAAATATTTGTTTGAAAATATTTGAATAAGAAAATTGAATTTAAGAAGTAAAAATATTTAGAAAAGAGGGATTGAAATGATATATTTAGATAATGCGGCAAGTACAAAACCGAAAGAAGAAGTAATAGAAACAATAGTGGAAACAATGAAAAATAATTATGCAAATCCCGATGCAATTCATGATTTTTCTCATGAAATATTTTTAAAAATAAAAAATGCAAGAAAAACGGTAGGAAATTTTTTAGGAATAAATCCTGAGAGAATTTATTTTACGGCGGGAGGTTCTGACGGAAATAATCTTGTCATTCAGGGAATTGTTGAGGCAAATTCAAAAACAAAAAAACATCTGATTACTACGAAAATTGAGCATCCGTCAGTATATGAAACATTCAGGAATTATCAGTCCAAAGGATTTGATGTTGATTTTCTGGATGTTGATAAAGACGGATTTATAGATTTGGAGCAGTTGAAAAATCTCGTGAGAGAAGATACAATTCTGGTGTCGATAGGAACTGTAAACAGTGAAGTAGGTTCTGTACAGAACTTGAAAGAAATAGCGAAAATTATTAGAGAAAAAAATAAGGAAACTTATTTTCATACCGACTTTGTGCAGGGATTAGGATGTACAGATATAAAATTTGATAAAATACCGGTAGATGCAATAACTGTGAGCGGTCATAAAATATATGCTACTAAAGGTATCGGAGCAGTATATGTGGCTGAAAGGGTAAAACTGATAAATGTAATTCACGGATCAAATTCTGAAAACGGAATTGCAAAAAGAACAATGGCCACAGAGCTGATATTAGGGTTTGCAAAGGCTGTGGAACTGCTGGATAAAAATTATAAAAAAGATATGGAGTATTTACAAAAGCTCAAAACAAAGCTTGCAGAAAAAATAGAAAAAAATATAGACAATATAAAAATTAATTCCATATTTGATATGGAAAAATCCAGCCCGAAAGTCCTTAATGTATCATTTAAGGGAGTAAAGGGCGAAGTACTTACACATTTTTTAGGAATGAATGAGATTTATGTATCCACAGGTTCGGCCTGCTCGTCTAAAAAAGGACATAGCAGAGTTCTTACAGTTATGGGGTTGAGTGAAGATGAGCTTGAAGGAGCTATAAGATTTAGTTTTTCAGTAGACAATACTCCTGAAGAAATTGATAAAGTAGTGGAAATTTTAAAAAATAGTGTGGAACAGATAAGAAAAATGAGATAAAAATTGATAAAATGTCAGAAATTTAATGAAAGGAAACAGAGAATGGATTATATGAATAAATCTCTTTTGAATTCGATAGGGCTGTCTTATGGAGAGCTGTCTTTAAAAGGGAAAAATAGGGGACAATTTGAAAAAATGCTAAGAAACAGAATAAACAGGGCATTAAGCGGATATGAGTTTCAACTGAATGATGATTTGTCAAAACTGTATGTAGATGTAAAAACTGAAGATATGGAAGAAATTACGGAGAAACTGAAAAAAATATTCGGAATAGTAGGGTTGAACCAATCTGCCAAAATTGAGAGAAATGACAATATTATAAAAGAAAAAGTCTTGGAAATTGCAAATTATGCTTATCAAAACGGAGCGAGAAATTTTAAGATAGCAGTAAAAAGAAGTAACAAAGGATTTGAGAAAAAATCCATGGACTATGCTAAAGAATTGGGAGCTTATATCCTTATAAACAGTCCTTTTGAAAAAGTGAAAATGCAGGATCCCGATATACTTATAAACATTGACATAAGAAAAAATGTATATATCTACACTGAAAGAATAAAGACATATGGAGGATTGCCTATAGGTTCTACAGGGAAAGGACTTGTGCTTCTTTCAGGGGGGATAGACAGTCCCGTAGCTTCATTTATGATGGCAAAAAGAGGAATGAGAATGAATTTTGTTACATTTCACAGTTTTCCGTTTACGAGCAGACAGGTCCTTGAAAAAATTAAGGAACTTACCGAAATACTATCAATTTACACAGGAAAAAGCAGACTTTATGCTATAAATATACTGAAGTTACAGGAAGCAATAAACGCAAAGACTAAAAAAGAACTGGCTACAATTCTTACAAGAAGAGTAATGATGAAACTTGCGGAAAAATTGAGCCTGACAATGAGCTATCAGGCACTTGTAACGGGAGAAAGTCTTGGGCAGGTAGCCTCACAGACATTGGGAGGTCTTACGTGTACAAATGCTTCAGTGGAAAAGGTACCTGTTTTCAGACCTCTTATAGGAATGGATAAAACTGAAATAATAGAAATTGCAAAAGAAATAGGCACTTATGAGAAATCCATAGAACCTCATGAAGATTCGTGTGTAATATTTGCACCGAAACATCCTGTTACAAATCCTAAATTGGAAGATATAATAAATGAAGAAAAAAGAATTGAAAATTATGATGAATTAATGGAAGAAGTATTTGCTGAAAAAGAGTATTTTAATATAGGATAATTGAAATAATATAATATATTTATCAATGAAATGACAGGAGAATATATGAGTTTAAAATTTAATATGGCAGGTATAATAAACAGATTGAGCAGGGAAAATATAAAAAAATATATAAGAGAAGCCGTACAGATGATAAATCTTATTTACAGAAATTACAGCGATGGAGAAACTCAGATTTTGGCATGTACACTGACTTATTTTTCAATGATTGCAATATTTCCCGTTCTGGCACTTGTGCTGGGGATAACAAAAGGTTTCGGGCTGGATAAGTTGTTCATAAAAAAAGTATTTGAACTTGTGCCGCAGAATGAGGGAATGGTAAGGACTGTCCTCGACATAGCCAATAAACTTCTGGCTTCTGCTCAGGGAAGCATTCTTACGGGAGTGGGAGTCGTAATACTTATCAATTCTGCAATAAAAGTATTGATGATGCTCGAAGATTCTTTTAATAAAATATGGCATATAAATAAAAACCGTTCCATGACAAGGAGAATAGTGGATTATGTAGCAATAATATTTTTAGGACCTATACTGCTTATACTTATAATAGCGACAAATTCTTTTGTTGTCGATAAAATGGGGACAATGTTTTTCGGAGGAACTGTCATTGTAAATATCTTTCTTCATATATTCGGTCCTTTATTTTATATATTTCTTTTCACCCTTATATTTTACATAATTCCGAATACGAATGTGAAAATGAAACCTGCCTTTATTTCAGGAATGATAACGGCAATCTTATGTTACGGTCTGAAGCTTGCTTTTACATGGTTACAGTCGTCAATAACAAAATATAATGCGATATACGGAAGTTTGGCACTGGTACCTATATTTCTTACGTGGGTACAATATATATGGGTAACGATATTATTGGGGGCTCAGATAGCTTTTTCCATACAGACTTCGGATGAATTTATGTATAATGAAAAAGTTGAAATGCCTATAAAATTAAGAAAAGAAGCGGGACTCCTCATTTTATCGCTGATAATAAGAAGATTTAAGGGGAAGGAAGAACCGTACACTTATGAAGAACTTAGTAAAAAACTCGGAGTGGAGGCTCTGTTTGTTAAAGATATATTATCGGAAATTGAAAAAATGGGTCTTGTAAATGAAGTAATAACCGATAAAAATCAGGAAGTCAAATACCAGGTGGCTTATGATCCTGAAGATTTGTCGATTGAAGATTTTATCAATAAATTTGAAGGTAAGAATGCGGATTATTATGATGATATTTTTGACAATCTGGAAAAGTCGGAAGAAGAACTTCTTGAAAGAATAAAAGAAAAAATTACGCTAAACAACGGAGAACTCATAAAAAATATAGGGAAAATCGAAATAAAATAATAATATTATATAAAAAGAGGTTGAAAAATGGAAACGGTAAACGCCAGTATACAAGCACTGAAAAATCAGATAACGGGCAGTCAGATGATTATTCTGATACTTAGTGTAGCAATAGGGATACTTTGTCTTTTGATATTTATCTATCTGATGAAATCAGGAAAAAAGCAACAGGAAGAAATAATACATCTGAAAGATGAGATAGAAAAAATACTGACAGAGGGATTTGTGGCGAGTACGGAAAAAAATATAGCGGAAAATAATAAAAAATTTAATGAAATAGAAAAAACAATAACATTGAACACAAAAAATAATTTATTGCAGGGAATTACGAATTTAAATAAGGAACTTTCGGGAAATAATGAAAAACTTCTTGTCCGATTTACTGATTTTGGAACGAAATTAGGTTCGACAATGAATGAAAATAATCAGAAACTATCGGAAAATATCAATAAATTTAAAGATGAGTTTAAAAAAAGTCTAAATGACGATTTTGAAACATTAAACAGAAAAATTGAAAATAGACTTGATATGATGAATACTAAAGTTGAGGAAAGACTGTCCAAAGGTTTTGAAGAAACTACGAAAACTTTTGGGAATGTATTGGAAAGATTGAGTAAAATTGATGAAGCCCAGAAAAAAATCGAAGCATTGTCAAGTAACGTAGTTTCATTACAGGATGTTCTGACCGATAAGAAAAGCAGGGGAATATTCGGAGAAGTACAGCTTTATCAAATACTTTCTTCCGTTTTTGGAGAAAAAAATGATAGAGTTTATCAGAAACAATATAAACTTTCAAATGGAACAATAGTTGATTCTATAATATTTGCTCCAAGTCCGATTGGGAAAATCGGAGTGGATTCAAAATTTCCTCTCGAAAATTATAGAAAGATGTACGACACTGAACTCACGGCGGTCGAAAGGGAAGCGGCAAAAAAAGAGTTTTCCGTTAATTTAAAAAAACATATTGACGATATTTCTTCAAAATATATAATTCAAGGTGAAACTGGAGAGCAGGCTATACTGTTTTTACCTGCGGAAGCTATATTTGCGGAAATAAATGCCTATCATACGGAGATAATCGAGTACGCTTACAGAAAAAATGTACGGATTGCATCTCCGACTACTTTAATGTCTGTTCTGACAATGCTTCAAGTAATAATGACAAATATAGAAAGGGACAAATATGCTCATGTCATTCAGAAAGAACTGATGAAACTGAATAAGGAATTTGACAGATATCAGGAAAGGTGGAATACCCTTGAGAGGGATATTGAAAAAGTAAGCAAAGATGTAAAAAATATAACGACAACATCAAATAAGATAACTAAAAGATTTAATGAAATATCAGGTGTAAAAATGATTGAAGCGGATAATAAAGATAATATTAAAGATATTAATGAATAGGTGAGTAATAAAACAAATAAACAAATAAGCGGATAAGGGAAAGGATAGAATAATGATAATAAAAGTTGACGGGAGTATCAGCCATAATACATTAAAACGTATGATTGACAGACTTGAAAGCGAACATAAAGTAGAAGTTAAGCATATCCGGCAGAAAGAATATTCCATACTTGTATTAATTGGAGATATGAGTACAATGGATATTAAGCATATTCAGTCCCTTGACTATGTTGTGGACGTTCAAAGAATACAGGAGCCGTATAAAAGAGCAAGCAGAAAATTCAAGCCTGAAAATACGACAGTAAAAATCGGAAATGTTGAAATAGGCGGAAATAAGCTTGTAATGATGGCGGGTCCATGTTCTGTAGAGGGTGAAGAACAGATATTGACAACAGCAAGAGCAGTAAAAAAAGCGGGAGCCTCCATATTGAGAGGAGGGGTAGTAAAACCGAGAACTTCTCCGTATGCTTTTCAGGGCTTAGGAATGGAAGGAATTAAGCTAATGGAAAAGGCAGGAAAGGAAACAGGATTACCTATAGTCTGTGAAGTTATGTCGATAGAACAGCTGCATGAATTTGCTCCTTATTTAGATATGATACAGATAGGTGCAAGAAATATGCAAAATTTTGATTTGCTGAAAGAAGTGGGAAAAACAAAAATACCTGTATTACTGAAAAGGGGATTGAGTGCTACAATAGAGGAATGGCTAATGTCTGCGGAATATATACTGGCAGGAGGAAATGAAAACGTAGTATTGTGTGAAAGAGGGATAAGAACTTATGAAACTGCATATAGAAATGTAATGGATTTGAATGCTGTACCGATGATAAAAAAGATAAGTCATTTACCGATAATAGTCGACTCTGCTCACGGAACGGGGAAATACTGGATGGTAAAACCGCTGGCAATGGCAGGAATAGCGGCAGGAGCTGACGGACTTATGGTAGAGGTGCATCCTGAGCCTGATAAGGCCTTTTCTGACGGGCCTCAATCATTAAAACCCGAATTATTTGAAGAACTTATGAAAAGTGCCGAAGCTATAGGAAATGTTATGGGAAGAAGTTTTAAATAATGGATATGCTTAAGGAGGAATTTGTTTCATATGTATGTTAGAATAAAAAAAGGAGAGGTTAAAGAGAGTAAATTTTAAAGAGATGATACAATATAAAAATATATGTCGGAATAGAAACAGAAAAAATTAAAGAAAGTAAATTTTAAGTACAAATAAGGAAATTATGATTATGGAAAAAATGAATGTAGATTTAGGAAAAAATTCTTATGATATAATAATCGGAACGGATTATATGAATAAATTTTCCGAATATATAAAAAGCATATATAAGGGAAAGAAGCTTTTTATTATTACCGATACTAATGTAAATGAACTTTATAAAAATAGATATAATGAAATGTTTCAGGGATATGACTATACAGTATATATTCTCGAAGCGGGAGAGAAAAATAAACATATCGGAGTAACGCAGGGGATTTATTCGGCTCTGATAAAAGCAGAAATAAAAAGAAATGATATGATAGTGGCATTTGGAGGAGGAGTAACAGGGGATATTGCAGGTTTTGCAGCGGCTTCTTATTTAAGAGGAATAAATTTTATCCAGATACCTACGACTAT
Organism: uncultured Leptotrichia sp.; assembly: GCA_938017765.1. Lineage (GTDB taxonomy): Bacteria > Fusobacteriota > Fusobacteriia > Fusobacteriales > Leptotrichiaceae > Pseudoleptotrichia. The sequence continues at coordinate 2,274 of CALIJH010000143.1, read as the reverse complement.
AATATCTCAGGTAGACAGCAGTGTAGGCGGAAAAGTTGGAGTAGACCTTCCTGAAGGGAAAAACCTTGTAGGGGCATTTTATCAGCCGAAAGTGGTTTTGATAGATACTTTGTTTTTAAATACACTGTCTGACAGATATTTTTATGACGGATTTGCAGAAATAGTAAAATACGGCTGCATTTATGATAGAAATTTGTTTGATAAAATTGTAGACGTTGTAAAAAATACGAATAAAAATATAAATATTGATAATGAAAAGAATGGATATAATGATAATCAAAGCTATAGAGATAATAAAGAACATAAAAATAATCAGAGCTATGAAAATAGCAATAAAAATAATGATGTTATAAAATCAGAATATGGAAATAAGATAAATGATAAAAATTACAAAACCGAGTTAAGAAAAAGACTGACTGAAAATATAAATTATCTTATATACAGGTCATGTGAAATAAAAAAAGAAATAGTGGAAAAAGACGAAAAAGAAAACGGTTTGAGAATGGTACTGAACTTTGGACATACAATAGGTCATGCGATAGAGCAATATACGTATTATGAAAAATATTCACATGGAGAGGCTATTGCCACAGGAATGGCAGATATATTGAAAATAGGGGAGAAAAAGGGAATTACCCGAAAAGGCTGCTACGAAAAAGTGAAAGACTTGCTTTTATCACTGAATTTGCCTGTGAATATAGAATATCCGAAAGAAAAGATTAGGGAAATTATGAAAAGGGACAAAAAAAGTATGGACGGAGGAATAAATTTTATTTTTCTTCGGGATATTGGAAATGCTGAAATTATCAAAATGACTGAAAAAGAGATTTTTGAATAATTAGTGATTTAGGATTATACGTTATCCTTTTTTAACGTAAATAAACTGACAAGGAACTTATTTTGATGAAAATAAAGATTAGACCGTCAATACTGAATGGACAGATAGAAATTCCCCCATCAAAAAGTTATTCACATAGAGCGGTTATCGGAGCGGCGTTGGCGGAAAATAAAAATAATGAAGTGTCGAAAATTGATAATTTACTATTTTCCGTGGATATAATTACGACTGTTGAAATAATGAAAAACTGGGGAGCTGAAATAGTAAGGGGAGGAAACTTTCAAGGAAATTGTCTTGAAATAATTGGAAATAACGGAAAAATTATTCCTGCCGAAAAATATAGCCAATGTAACGAATCAGGTTCAACGATAAGGTTTCTCATACCTTTAGGGCTTACAAAAGAAAATGAGCTTATATTTGACGGAAAAGGAAAACTCATTGAGAGACCTCTAAATCCTTATTACAAAATATTTGATAAACAGAATATTTATTATAAAACTGAAAATGGGAAATTACCGTTAAAAGTAAGAGGGAAAATGAAAGCGGGAACGTATGAAATTGACGGAAATATAAGTTCCCAGTTCATAACAGGTTTACTTTATGCCTTGCCTTTACTTGAAGGAGATTCGACGCTGATTATTAATAAAGAATTGGAATCAAAAGGTTATATAGACCTGACCTTGGAAATATTAAAATTGTCGGGAATTGAAATAAAAAATAATGGCTATAAAAGTTTTGATGTTAAAGGAAATCAAAAATACAGACCGTTTAATTATACAGTTGAAGGAGACTATTCCCAAGCGGCATTTTGGATTGTAGCAGGAATAATAAGCAGCAACAGGGACAATAAAATAAAATGTATTCATATAAATAAAAAATCTTTGCAGGGAGATAGGAAAATTATTGAAATTGTAGAAAAAATGGGAGCAAATCTTGAAATTTTTGATGACTATATAATAGTCAGACCATCCAAGACAAGAGGAACTGTGATAGATATATCCCAATGTCCCGATATAGCCCCCGTGCTTGCAGTGCTTGGAGCATTGAGCGAGGGAGAAACGCATATTGTAAACGGAGCAAGACTGAGAATAAAAGAGTCGGATAGAATAACTTCTATCAGGACGGAACTGAATAAAATAGGCGGAAATGTCAGAGAAAAAGGAGATAGTCTTGTCATTCAGGGAATGAAAAACTTTAAAGGAGGAAGTTCCCTAAGCTCGTGGAATGACCACAGAATAGCTATGTCGCTTGCCATAGCTTCAACAAGATGTGAAAACGAAATTGTAATCGAGGGAGCGGAAAGCGTGAGAAAATCCTATCCGCATTTTTGGGAAGATTTCAAAAAAATAGGTGGAAATATTGAAATCATCTGATAATTATATAGTTTAAATATTTAAAAATTTATTACAGTTAAAAGTAGAATTATTTTTATTTTA
>CALIJH010000142.1 GCA_938017765.1 uncultured Leptotrichia sp. | reverse complement strand
CTATTGGAGATCTTCCTTCTCCTCCTCCGTGTGGGTGATCTACAGGGTTCATTACTGACCCTCTTACATGAGGTTTTCTACCTAAATGTCTGTTTCTTCCGGCTTTTCCTAATGATACAAGGGAGTGTTCGGAATTTCCTACAGCTCCTATTGTAGCCATACATTCTTTATGTATAAGTCTTAGTTCTCCTGAAGGCAGTTCCACGTGGCAATATGTTCCTTCTTTAGCTACAAGTCTTGCAGATGTTCCTGCTGACCTTGCGAGCTGTCCGCCTTTTCCGGGCATAAGTTCCACGTTATGTATAACTGTACCTATAGGCAGGTCTTTCAGTTTCAGTGCATTTCCAGGTTTGATTTCAGCTGTTTCCCCTGCTAAAATCATATCTCCCTTTTTCAGTCCGTTAGGTGCAAGGATATATCTCTTTTCTCCATCAACATAATGTAATAATGCGATATTAGCCGTTCTGTTCGGATCATATTCGATAGTAGCGACTTTTGCAGGAACTCCTATTTTATTTCTTTTCCAATCGATTATTCTGTATAATCTTTTGTGTCCTTTATGTCTGTTTCTACCCGTTCTATGTCCGTAGTTATCAATTCCGTAAGACGAGTTAAGAGGTTCTGTCAAAGATTTTTCAGGTCTTACTTTATCTAATTCTTTATTAACTAATATCGACATATGCCGTGTCCCACTAGTTATCGGTTTTAATTTTTTAATTGGCATAACTTTTTTACCTCCACTTCATTTTCATATTTCACAATATTTGTATTTTGTAATATTTCTAATTTACAACGTTTTTATATTATATCATTTTTCTTATATAATTCCTATATAAAATCTATATATTTTCTTCGTAAGCCGCTATTTTTTCTCCGTCTTTCAATTTAACGACAGCTTTTTTTATAGCAGGCGTTTTATACATTGACATTCTAAATCTTTCCATTTTAGGTTTGATGTTCAATGTGTTTACACTTTCAACTTTTACATTGAATAATTTTTCTACAGCTTCTCTTATCTGTAATTTATTTGCTCTTTTATCCACTATGAAAACATATTCATTATTTTCCATAAGAATTCTTGCTTTTTCAGTATTTACAACCGGTTTTTTAATTATATCAGTGATATGCATTATGCCAGCACCTCCTCAATAGTTGCAAGAGCTTCTTTAGTAACAACTATTTTGTCCTGTTTAATTAACCAGAAAATACTTAGATTTCTTGAATCCAGCGACATAACTCTTTCTATATTTCTTACTGAATAATCCAGATTTACGTCTCTGTTAAATGTATCTTCGTTATAATCAGCAATAAATAATTGCTTTTCTCCTGCGAAATTTAATACTTTTGCGAAATTAACAAAAGTTTTTGTTTTAGGTACATCTAATGTGAAGTCATCCAACACGATTAAATCTCCGTTATTTATTTTTACAGCTAATGCTGATTTTAAAGCTAATTTTCTAACTTTTTTATTTACTTTTTTAGTATAATCTCTTGGTTTAGGACCGTGAACAACTCCACCGCCTACCATATGAGGAGCTCTTGTAGAACCTTGTCTTGCTCTACCTGTTCCTTTTTGTCTGAAAGGTTTTCTTCCTCCACCTCTCACTTCAGCTCTTGTTTTTGTAGAAGCATTTCCTTCCCTTGCTCCTGCCAATTCTGCAACTAAAACTTCGTGCATAACTGTTTTATTCGGCTCAATTCCGAATATTTCATCTTTTACTTCGACAGTTCCTGCTTTTGAACCGTCTAATTTATATGTATTTAAAACTGGCATTTTATCCTCCTCTCTTTTCCTCTATTAGTATTTCTTAACCGATTTTTTGATAACAAGATATCCGTTTTTAGGACCGGGAACGGCACCTTTTACTAATAAAAGGTTGTTTTCAGCGTCAAATTTAACTACTTTAAGGTTTTGTACAGTTACCTGTTCATTTCCAAGTCTTCCTGCCATTTTTTTACCTTTAGGAACATTACTGTTTGATGCAGCTCCTCCGGCATTTGATCCTCCAAGTCTGTGGTTTCTTGAAACCCCGTGAGACGCTCTGTTTCCTCCAAAGTTATGTCTTTTCATAACTCCGGCTGTTCCTTTTCCTTTTGATGTTCCTGAAATATCAACAAATTCAATTCCTTCAAACACATCAACTTTAATTTCCTGTCCTAATTCAAATGCAGCTAAGTCTTCTACTTTAAATTCCTTTAAGAATCTCTTAGGAGTTACCCCTGCTTTTTTAAATAATCCCATTTCAGGTTTTATTGTATTTTTTTCTTTTTTATCATCATATGCCAACGTTATAGCATTGTATCCGTCTTTTTCCTCGGATTTTTTTTGAACTATGAAATTTGGTCCTGCTTCAATAACTGTAACAGGTATCAATTTTTCATCTTCAAAAATCTGTGTCATTCCGATTTTTTTTCCTAATATCATTTTTAGCCTCCTTAATATATTGGTTAATATAATTTAATAAAATTATACTAACTTGTACTAAGCTTATAATTGCTTAATTTCTATTCCTACGCCTGACGGCAGGTTCAATGAGCTTAATGCAGCTATTATTTGTTGACTTGAATTTTTAATTTCAACAAATCTTCTGTGTATTCTCATTTCAAACTGTTCTCTTGAATCTTTATTTACGTGAACCGATCTCAAAACTGTATATTTTTTAGTTTTAGTAGGTAAAGGAAGAGGTCCGGCCAATTCCGAACCGTTTTTCTTTACTACTTCAGCTATTTTTTTTGCAGATTGGTCTAATAATTTATGATCGTAAGATTGAAGATATATTCTTAATTTATCCAAAGTTCTTCCTCCTAATTATTCTGACTTATTATTTAACGATAGTCGCAACAACTCCTGAAGCTACCGTTCTTCCACCTTCTCTTATCGCAAATCTTAATCCTTCTTCCATTGCTATTGGGTGTATCAGTTCTACCGACATCTCTATGTTGTCTCCCGGCATTACCATTTCTACTCCCTCCGGTAAGTTTACTTCCCCTGTAATGTCTGTCGTTCTGAAATAAAACTGCGGTTTGTATCCTGTAAAGAATGGTGTATGTCTTCCTCCTTCATCTTTCGTAAGTACATATACTTCCGATTTGAATGATGTATGCGGACTTACTGAACCTGGTTTCGCCAATACTTGTCCTCTTTCCACTTCTTCTTTCTTTGTTCCTCTTAACAATGCTCCTATGTTATCTCCTGCTTGTCCTGAATCCAGTAACTTTCTGAACATCTCTACTCCTGTTACTGTCGTCTTTGCTGTAGGCTTGATTCCAACTATCTCTACTTCTTCTCCTACGTTTACTACTCCTCTTTCTACCCTTCCTGTTACTACTGTTCCTCTTCCTGTTATTGTGAATACATCTTCTATAGGCATCAGGAATGCTTGGTCAATCGGTCTTTCAGGTGTTGGTATGTAGCTGTCTACCGCTTCCATAAGTTCCATTATTTTATCTTCCCATTGTCCTTCTCCGTTCAATGCTCCTAATGCTGATCCTTTTATTATAGGTATTTCGTCTCCAGGGAATGAGTATTCTGTAAGTAATTCTCTTACTTCCATTTCTACCAGTTCCAATAATTCTTCGTCATCTACCATATCAACTTTGTTCAGGAATACTACTATGTAAGGAACTCCAACCTGTCTTGCAAGAAGGATGTGTTCTCTTGTTTGAGGCATAGGCCCGTCAGCTGCTGATACTACAAGTATAGCTCCGTCCATTTGTGCTGCCCCTGTAATCATATTTTTTACATAGTCGGCATGGCCCGGACAGTCAACGTGTGCATAGTGTCTTTTGTCTGTCTGATACTCAATGTGTGCAGTGTTGATTGTAATTCCTCTTTCTCTTTCTTCAGGTGCCTGGTCGATGTTTTCAAAATCTACTTTTTCAGCCAATCCTTTGTCTGATAATACTTTAGATATAGCTGCTGTCAATGTTGTCTTACCATGGTCTACGTGTCCTATTGTTCCAATGTTTACGTGTGGTTTACTTCTCTCAAATTTAGCTTTTGCCATTATCTCTTTCCTCCGTTTTTTATTTTTTATATTCAAATCATAGTTTACTTAATGATTATACACTTTTAAATCATTTTGAGTTAATTTTTCGAGTTAATTTTAGCTGATTATTTTAAATCAGTTTGTTTTTAACTCATTTTTGTTATTTATTTTTGCTATTTACCTTGTCTTTCAGCTATAACTTGTTGAGCTATATTATTAGGAACCTGTACATATTTCTCAAATTCCATTGAATAAGACGCTCTTCCTTGAGTTTTGGATCTCAAATCAGTTGCATAACCGAACATTTGTGCTAAAGGTACTTGAGCGTTGATTATTTTTGCATTATTTCTGTCAGTCATCCCTGAAACCTGACCTCTTCTCGAGTTCAGATCTCCGATAACGTCTCCCATATATTCTTCAGGTGTTGTAACTTCTACTTTAAATATAGGCTCTAATAATACAGGATTTGCAGCTCTCATAGCTTTTTTGATAGCCATTGACCCTGCTATTTTAAATGCCATTTCCGATGAATCGACTTCGTGGTAAGTACCGTCGTACAATGTTACTTTTACATCCTGCACAGGGTATCCTGCAACAACTCCGGCTTCCAACGCTTCCTGAATCCCTTTATCTACAGCAGGTATGTATTCTCTCGGAATTGCCCCTCCTGTAATTTGGTTTATGAATTCATAGCCTTTATCAGGATTTGCTTCAACTTTGATTTTAACGTGTCCGTATTGTCCTCTACCACCTGACTGTTTTGCATATTTTTCTTCAACGTCGGAATTTCCTGTAATTGTTTCTCTATATGCAACTTGCGGTTTACCTACGTTAGCTTCAACTTTAAACTCTCTTTTCATTCTGTCCACGATGATTTCAAGGTGAAGTTCTCCCATTCCTGAAATCAAAGTTTGCCCTGTTTCCTGATTTGAAGTAACTTTGAATGTAGGATCCTCTTCAGCCAGTTTTGCAAGGGCTGTACCCATTTTTTCCTGATCGGCTTTTGTTTTAGGCTCAACAGCTATTTGTATAACCGTATCAGGGAATTCCATTTTTTCAAGTATGATAGGTTTACTTTCATCACAGAGAGTATCTCCTGTAGTAGTTTCTTTCAATCCTACTGCTGCCGCGATATCTCCCGAATAAACTATATCAAGCTCTTCCCTTTTATTAGCGTGCATTTGCAGCAATCTTCCCATTCTTTCTTTTTTACCTTTTGTAGAGTTCAGTACATAAGAACCTTTATTTAATACTCCCGAATAAACTCTAAAGAATGAAAGTCTTCCTACAAACGGGTCTGTCAATATTTTAAATGCAAGCGCCGAGAAAGGTTCTTCATCAGAAGGTTGCCTTTCCATAGGCTCTTCAGTTTTAGGATCCACTCCTTTTACAGCTCCTATATCCACAGGCGAAGGCATGTAGAACACTACTGCGTCAAGTAATGGCTGTATCCCTTTGTTTTTAAATGCCGTTCCGCACAGCACAGGAACTATTATTCCGCCTATTGTAGCAGTTCTTATAGCTTTTCTTATTTCTTCATCGGAAATTTCTTCTCCTCCGAAATATTTTTCCATTAACACATCATCAGTTTCAACTACCGATTCCAGCATATGCTCTCTTGCAGCTTGAGCTTCTTCCAGCAATTCAGCCCTTACATCTGCCACATCGTAAGCCGCTCCCATTGTTTCATCTTTGAACAGATATTCTTTCATAGTTATCAAATCTATAATACCTTCAAAAGCATCTTCTGCTCCTATAGGAAGTTGGATAGGTACACCGTTTCCTCCTAATTTTTCTTTAATATCGCTGACACACATATTGAAGTCGGCTCCGACTCTGTCCATTTTATTTAAAAACGCCATTCTCGGTACGTTATATTTATCAGCCTGTCTCCATACAGTTTCAGATTGAGGCTGAACTCCGTCAACTGCCGAGAACACCGCAATCGCTCCGTCCAGTACTCTCAACGATCTTTCAACTTCCACTGTAAAGTCCACGTGCCCGGGTGTATCTAAAATATTTATTCTGTTTCCGTTCCAAAATGCAGTCGTTGCCGCAGATGTGATTGTAATTCCTCTTTCCTGCTCCTGTTCCATATAATCCATCGTAGCAGCTCCTTCGTGAACTTCTCCGATTTTATGGTTTACTCCTGTATAAAACAATATTCTTTCAGTCGTAGTTGTTTTTCCGGCGTCTATATGTGCCATGATACCGATGTTTCTGGTATCTTTCAAAGCAACTTTTCTTGCCATTCCGTTATTTCCTCCTTATCAATTCATTAATATGACGACATTTTTACAAATAAAAACAATTTTAAATTATTTAAAAACAGATTTACTTTCCCGATAAATAAGTTTTTATTACCATTTGTAATGTGCAAACGCTCTGTTAGCTTCCGCCATTTTATATGTATCGTCTTTTTTCTTAACCGATCCGCCTTCATTGTTTGCAGCTGCAATCAGTTCTTTTTTCAGTTTGTTTACCATTCCGTATTCTTTTCTTTCTCTTGTATATTTAACTATCCATCTTATAGCTAAAGCCTGCTGTCTTTCTTTTCTTACTTCAACCGGAACCTGATAAGTTGCCCCTCCGATTCTTCTTGATCTTACTTCCAGTTGAGGTCTTACATTTTCCATTGCTCTTCTGAATACTTCTATTCCTTCTTCCTGTGTTTCTTCAGCTATTTCTTTTAATGCTGTATAAAATATTTTTTCAGCTAATGATTTTTTCCCGTCTTTCATTAGTCCGTTTATAAATTTAGTTACTACTTTATCATTATATTGAGAATCAGGTAAAACGTCTCTTTTTTCCGCTCTTCTTCTTCTTGACACTATTTGTCCTCCTCACTTTTTAAAAATTTTAGTTTGAACTTCCTGCTGCAGGTTTCTTAGTTCCGTATCTTGATCTACCTTGTTTTCTGTTTACAACTCCGGCAGTATCCAACGCACCTCTGATTATTTTATATCTTACCCCCGGCAAGTCTTTTGTTCTTCCTCCTCTTATAAGGACGATACTGTGTTCCTGCAAGTTATGCCCAATTCCCGGAATATAAGCTGTAACTTCAATCCCGTTTACTAATTTAACCCTTGCTACTTTTCTTAACGCTGAGTTAGGTTTTTTAGGTGTAGTCGTGTATACTCTGACACACACACCTCTTTTTTGAGGGTTTCCTTTTAATGCAGGTGATTTTTTCTTTTTCTCAGATGTGCTTCTACCAAATCTTACTAATTGATTAATAGTAGGCATGTTTCCTCCTTCCAACATTCTTCTATATATTTTCTGTGTTATTTTTATAAACTAAAACTTTTAAAAAGCTCATTTCTTCAATCTATGTCTCTTTATCAGACATAATGTATATCTATATTCAGATATAACGATTTACTCTAAATTCACTCTAAAAGATATGTATCTTTAATACATATCTTTTTCAGCATTTAGTTTATGAGTTATAACTTGACTATTGTATAATATTTAAGCCCTTGTGTCAAGGGCTTAATAGTTTTTTCCAAAAAAAACTGCTATATTTTTTATATAAATTTTATATTCAACAATATATAATATATATTATCGAAATTAGAAATTAAAGTCAGAATTTTATAATAAACTTACTCTGATAAAATAACCCATTATAATGAAAAATATATATCAAATTTTATAATAGATATATTCTAAAGATATATTCTAATAAAACAATTTTTTATGGCAAAATGCACGTAAATATATACAACATACAAATATATTTATAAATTATTTATTATTGAATTATTCACTATTTCTCAGGGTTCCATGACTTCATTATCCAATTTGTCATTTCTTTTATATTTTCAGGTTTCCCTTCAGCAGAAACAAAATATATTTTATTTCCAAGAACAACTACATTTGTTACTAATGATATGCCCGAAAGATTTTTGACTGTCAGCTGTTCTCCCTTATAACCATTTACATTTACACTTTTTCTGACTAAATTTGATTTGGGATTTCCTGCATTCAGATAGCCCTCATACAACCCGTCGATGACTTGTTCGGCTATTTTCTGATCCGAACTTCCTTTCTTATCTCTTATTGTCAGTGCATCCAATGTAAAAATATCAGTCATATTTCTCGAAATCTGGAAAGCCGTAAGAGTAGTGTCAGGATCGTTAAACAATTGCCAGTCTCCTTTCGGAAGAGCTATAAATCCTACGTATTTGTTACCAAAACGCCCTTTCTTAAAATATTCCTCGGCAGCTTTATAAAGTTGTTTTTTTTGTATTCCTGTTGCTATAGCTTTTTTTATCCCTTCTTCAGTTGTCAAATCTGTAGCACAAGTCAATTCTCCCTTGGGAATATAGCAGTCCTGATTTCCTTTCTTGGCTGCACCGTTTGAAATAACCGTCATTCCAAAAACCGCTCCTAAAATCATCATTTTTAGCAAATTTCTTTTTTTCATTTTAAACACCTCTTTCAATAAATTATTTTATAAAACTATTTAATAAATAATATAAATAAAAAATAATAACCAAAAAATATACAAGCTCCTATAATAATTACGTAATAATTCCATGTTTTTAATTTTGAAGTTTTTAATTGATTCTCCATTAAATATTCTGCATTCTCATAGTTGATTTCTTTTTTATTTTTTAGAATTTTCTGTATTTTTCTTCCAAATAGAAATTTATTCATAGAAATATTTACGAGTATATGTATAACTATTATTTCAATTATTAATATTATTATGATTAAAACAACAGCAGGAGAGAAAATCACAAGAATTATCACCCATACAAAACATTCTAAACATAATAACGGAGCAATAATTAAAGTATAAAGTATAACAAAAGCTAATAGTATGACACTTATTATTCCTCTTATTTCAATACTTAAACTTATAAATTTTAATTTTTTTAGCTTTTTGCTATCTACATTAAATATCAATTTCTCTTTTTTATTAAATTCTTTATTATCTAAATTTTCCACATTTTTACCCCTTCTTTAGTAACTCTATAACTGAAATATAATATACAAAAAATATTATAATTGTTATTATAACATATTTTATTATATTTAATTTTTCCAAAATAAATTTTTTATCAATTATTTCTGACAAATCAAATTCTTCTATATTTGAATCTTCCATTATTTTCTTTATCTTATTCGCTGAATAAATTATTATATAATTTATTAATATATTCGTAATA
>CALIJH010000141.1 GCA_938017765.1 uncultured Leptotrichia sp. | reverse complement strand
TAACGGACAGTTCATTGATAGCCAGTCCGAATATAGGTTTCAGATGTTCCTGAAACTGGTCTATAGGTGCCGGTTTTATCGCTAATGCCCAGTTCATAACTATTGTTGTAAATACCATAGTTATAAATCCTATAGTTACAAGCTTTTTTGCATATTTTTTACCCTCTATTTCAGACAAAATATCAGAAACAAGAAATACTCCACCAAAAGCTATATTACCCATAGTAGTGTCTACTCCAAATAAAGTCATCATTTTTAATACTTGTATATTCGCCAAAACTACCGATAAAGGTACAAATATAAGTAATCCTACTTTTCCCCAAAATCTGTAGGCTAATAAAACCGCAGTATAATTGAATAGCAAGTATCCCAACCAAAGTAATTCATTTGTTCCGAATTGAAAGTTTTTTATAAATTCCAATTTATTTCCTCCTATTTTTTTATTTTATTTCGTTTTTTAAATTTATATACTTTGAAACATATATTTTTAAATATATATCTCAAATAATCTACATATTATAAGCAAAACCTTGTTAGATTTTACTCTCATAGAAATTTGCTTTCTCTCAAATAATCTACATATTATAAGCAAAACTTATATTTTTTAAACATTTGTAATTTTCAAATACTCAATATATTTTGAATAATTTTTTGAATAATTTATATGTCTTAAATATTTTTTAACATAAAAAATACGTATGTCGTCCTTTTGACACACGTATCCCAAAAGGTTTTTTTTATGGATGGATTCTCCCAAACATCCTGACAGAGTTGATTAAAACTCTATTCATCTTTGATATTCTTTTCTTCATTATTTTCTTTTTCAGTTTTATCATTCCAATTTTCAATAAATAAAGGACCAAGCAAAAAACTTAATCCGGTCAATAAAGAACCAAAACCTTCCAAAGTTTTTCCATTGTATAACAAGAATGTTGCACATAAAACGGTCAAAGAAATCAGGAGTACGGAAAATCTTCTCCCACTTGCCCTGCTTTCTCTGTCATTATCCATTTCTTTATTATTTATCTTATGTCTATAATCCTGTTCTTTTTCTGCCATTGTTATAATTCTGTCTGCTGCTCCCTGACAGATTTTCTCGTATCTTTCCAGCGTTTCAGGAGAAGGAAGCGGACCTAAGTGTATTTTTTGATATACTGATATCTCACCTGTTTTTTCCATTTCCTCAACCTGTAATATTTCATCTTTATGTTCATCAATATTTCTTTTTTCAATTTTGCGATTTTTCTTTTTTTTATTTTCGGTCAATTCCTTACTCATTTACATATTCCTTTTTGTATTTATTAATCGCATATCTTAAATCTTTTCCTATTTTTTCCCAATCCGAACTCAATGCTCTTAAATCGCTTTTAGCAGGATTGGATATAGATTTTCGTGAAGAATTAGCAACATCAGCCATACCCGATATAAAACTTCTTGTTCTTCTTTTCATAAGATTACCTCCTAATTCTACTCAATTAAAGTATACCAAATTTTTGCAAAAAATACAACTTTTTCAATTTTGTTAATATTTTCTATTTTTTCCGTAGTATAGCCATATTTTAGAAAATTAGTTGATTATGGTATCTTACTTCACACTTATTTTCATTAAACTATTTAACTAACATAACCGTCGGTACCGAAGGAACTCTATGTCCTAATTTATTACCGGGCGAAGAATTTCCCAACCAGTTATAAATAAATTTTATTTGGTCGTCATAATGTCTTATACATTTATGCGACTCGGCAAATGTTCCAATTTTTCTTGCAGTAGCGGCTTTTCTTGTTTTTCTTGTTTCTTTCGGTTCAAACAGTGAGGGTATACTGTGCATATATCCACCTCCACTGAATCTTACCGCATTGTTTGCATCTCCTACAATTGTCTTGTTATCAGAGCCTGTATATTGCATTACAGGTTTTGAATATGCTATCAAAAATGTTCCGTACGGTGTTGCATAAGAATTTCCCGAATCTTTTCCTGTAGTTACAAACGAAGTTGTTACTACATTCCAGTTATTTAAATCAGCATTTTTTTCAATAATCATCTCATTCTGACTGTGTCTATCAACATATATAAATCTTGTAATTTCAGTATCAATCTTGCTATCTTTCAAAAGTCCTTTTTTAGATTTTCTTAAATAATAAGTACCACTATCATAAGCATCCACTTTTACTTTTAAATATTTGTCAGTTTCTTCGACAATAGTCATCAAAGTTCTATCAGGTAAATTTATAAATTCTTTAAAATTGGAATTTAAATATCCTCTTTCACTCTGATTTTCTCTATTTCCAAATTTATCTTTGACGGAGCTGCTTCCACCTCCTAAAGGTACATAATCATCCAAAACATAGATTGTCTCTCCTTTGGAAATAGCCTCTGTAATAAATTTATTTGTCTTTTCCACTTTCTTCATCATATCATGCCAGTCAAATTCTCTTTTTATTCCTACACTAACAGGAACATATCCTAATTTACCGTCAAAATATACTTCGTACCATTCAGACGTACCACCTTTAGCTGTCGTTTTTACTTTCCCGACTACTTTATATTTATGACCATAATTCACTTTTTTTAAAATTCCTGAATTTTGATTTGGCTCTTTTCTTATATTTGAAGCAGTTTTTATGAAAATAAATTCATCCATATCCATTGGAGAATTTTTAGAATATTTATAATCAAAAGTAAGATTTTCAGGTCTTTCTTTTAAATAATAAGTTATGTAAGGATAAGCTCCTTTTATCAATTTTATTTTTTGTATTGGCTGATTACTATCAACTTTCTGAATTTCTTTGTCAGATTGTTCATCAGGTATTTTATCTTTTGAACTGTTTTCTGTATCTTTTAAATCCTGAGGAACTGCTATTCTATCTTCCGCTTCCTTATTTTGATTTTGAACAGGCGGAATAAAACTTGGTATGTCTTTTTTTTCAGTTTGTTTATTCTGATTATTTGGCTGTGTGCTATTTACGGGTTTATTTACTTTTTCATTGGATATTATATTATTTTTTGTTTTCTTAGGGTATTTTCTGACATATTCCTTTGAATATTTATTAAATTCTTTTTGAAAAACATTTCTCTCAAATATTTTTTCAGTTGTCTGACCTTTTACAGTTTTATTATTTTCATCTTTAATATAAGGAGTAAATCTTGTATAAATCTTATCACTCTCCTCAATGTATTCAATTACCAGTATATCATTTTTCCCGTCTTTATCAAGATCAGGCGTCATCTGTACGCTTTTCCAGTTTTTCTGAACTGTCGGATTTACTGCCGTTGTTCCCGTAGGAGCTGCAACTGTTATAATTGATGATAAAGTAACTCCTACTAAAAATTGTAGCTTTCTCAAATTCATATTCCACCTCATTTTAAGTATATTTTAAAGTATATTTTTATAATACAACAGCTATTACAGGTTCATCAGGTATTGTATTATCTCTTTCTTTATTTGTGCTATTTCCATTTATCCAATTTACTATAAACTCAATCTGATCATCATAGTGCCTTACACATTTATGGGACTCCTTATAAGTACCTATCTTCTGGGCAACTACAGCTTTTACAGCTTCAGTATTTGCACCGTATGAATACGGAATCCCGTGCATATAGGCACCTCCACTAAATCTTACTGCATATTTTGCTTCCCCTCCTACAACCACATCACTTCGATTTCCTACTCTCTTATGTTTAGGAATATTTGACAAATCTTCTCCGTTTCTCACATTTCTTGTAAACATCATATATGGTCTTGTAAATGCCACCAAAAACGCTCCATGAGGCGTTTCATAGGAAGAATGTCCGTTATCCCTTCCTGTTGTTACAAAAGAATAAGAAATAATTGCAAAATTATCCGTATTTTTTATTCTTTCCAATATTGCTTCAGTCTGATTGTTAGGGTCAATAGCTATAAATTTATTTACTTGAGAATTCAAATCAAGCTTTTTCAGTAAATCAGGATTATTATCTATATAATAAGGACCTCCATATAAAGGAGTTTCTATTTTCAGCATATTGTTTTCTTCTCCCAGTACCTTTAAAATAGTCTGGTCAGGTATATTTATTATTTCTCCTTTTTTATCAGGACTTGTATATCCTACAACACTTTGATTTTTTCTGTTTCCAAATTTATCCTTTACACTGTAGAAATCATTGACAAGAGGCCTATATTGGGTAACTATATATAAATCAGTCTTATCTCTTATGGCAAGATTTATAAAATTATTTACTTTTTCAATTTTTGAGTGCATTTCTTCCCAATAAAATCCTCTTTTTTGAATAGTATTTTCACTACCTGCTACATATCCCTTGATTTTATTTTTATTTTCTTCAATTTCGGTAAAATACCAGATTTTTTCTTCATTGCCTTTCAATGATAAAAATTCCAGTAATATTCTTGGTTTATCTTTGTATTTAGCTATAAAAGCAACCTCTGAATGATGACTCGGCATTTGATTAAATACTGTTGTTTTTTTCACAAACACAAAATTATCAAGATTTTTAGGTGAATGTTTATCAAATTTCATATCAAAAACAATCTGTTCATTGGTATTATCATCCAGCAGTCTTACATATCTCACTTCTCCCTGCTGTAAATCCTTTGAATAGTCATTATAATGTTCTTTCACTTTTTGTAATGCTTCCTGAGCTTTTTTTATAGAAAAAAGATTTATTTCATTTTTTAAAGGAATTTGATAGGCAAATCTGTACTTCCCATTTTCCATAACATAAATAGAGATTATTACTTTAGTTTTAATATCACTGTCCTTATAATTTACAAGTACCTTTTCCTTTATACCGTCATTATTGAAATCGTATTCAAAAATATCAGAAATAAATCCTGATATCACAAAACTTTCCGAAAACTCTCCAGGGACATTAAATTTCTCATAAGAAAAAGCATTCGTCGTCCACAATAAAATAAATGATACCAATAGTGTTACTTTCTTCAACATATTTTTCTCTCCTTAATTCTTCTTCAAATACTTATTCATTTATTTACATTATAATATTATTCTATCATATGTTTTTAATATTTTCAATCCAAAATCATATTTTATTTTTTTTATTATACCTCTAAAAACTTAAAATACACTGAAAATTTAAAAAAATTTCCATATATTAAAAAAATTGAAAATATTTTCAATTTTTTTATTTTTTATAATATGTTTTTAATTAAAATATCATATAATTTTTTATAAAGTTCGGTTTTATTTTCTATCGCACTGTGTTATAATTATCTGTAATTTAAAAACATTGTTTCAATACAGACTAATTAAACAATTTAAGTCAACTAAAAATACAAATTATCTAAAACTTTTAAAATCAAGAAAATATATAATCAAAAACTACAAAGAGGAAAAAAGTATGAAAATTCAAAAAAAATTACGCGGTATAATATTGGCAAGTTCAGCTGCCAGTCTCTGGTCTATTTCAGGAGTTTCAGGAGAATTTCTTTTTAAAAAATTTCATTTTTCGTCAAATTGGCTTGTTTCAGCGAGAACACTGATTTCAGGAATATTACTTTGTGCAGCAGTCATTTTTATTGAAAAAAAGTCTATATTAAAACCTTTAAAAAATTGGAAAGACTTTTTCGGAATAATTTTATTCGGTGTCGCAGGAATATATTTTGTTCAGTTCACATATTTTAAAACAATAGAACTAAGTAATGTTTCTTTCGCTACAATTATTCAATTTACCGCTCCATTTTTCATTTTTATTTATGAATCTGTAAAAAATAGAAAAATACCTCCCCTTTCCACAGTTGTTTTTTTATTTATGACCATTTTAGGAGTTGTATTTATTGCAACAAAAGGAAATCTTTCAAATTTTTCAGGCTCTTTGGAAGCTTTGCTAATCGGAATTGCGTCAGCTATTATGATAGCCTTTTATTCAATTCAGCCAAAAAAATTAATAAAAAAATACGGAAGTATCACCGTCGTAGGTTGGGGTATGATTTTAGGAAGTATAATTGCCAACATCATTCATCCTGTATGGAAAATTGAAGGAATTATAAATATAGAATCGATTATTCAGGTAATAATCGTAATAATTTTGGGAACTGCTATAGCGTATCTGATTTATATTACAAGTCTGAATTATATTTCATCGTCCCTTGCAGGAATTCTGACCGCTTTTGAACCAATCCTTGCGGCAGTATTATCAGTAATACTTTTTAGACTTAAATTCTCCCCTATTGAGTTAATCGGATTTATGTTAGTTTTTGTTTCCATATTCTTCTTAGAAAAAAAATTATAGTTCATTTTTAATTATTATTTTTAAACATATCTGGATCATATTCACTAAGTTCCTCTAAAACCTCGAATATTTCATCTTGAATAACATCCTGAATTTCCCCAAGATTATCCGAAGCAATAACCGCTGGTGCTACCTTGCTAGATATAGAAAGCAACTTTCCTTTAATGTTCA
>CALIJH010000140.1 GCA_938017765.1 uncultured Leptotrichia sp. | reverse complement strand
ATTTTGCACAATCTTAGCTCCTTTCTGTATTTTCTATATCTTAATATAAACAGTTTTTTAACAGTTTTAAACGCTACAGGAAAAATTTTATACCATTTCTGAATATATTCTGCTCTTTATTACCATAAATATTTTTATATAAATTTTTCCCCATTCTTTCAGAATGTGCCATTTTTCCAAATATTCTTCCGTTATATGCCAACATTCCTTCGATTGCGTAGTAAGAACCGTTAGGATTAAATTCCGTTTCCATACTTGGATTTCCTTCAAAATCTACATATTTTGTTGCGATTTGATTATTTGCATATAATTTTTTGTATTCTTCTTCCGTAATAACTACTCTCCCCTCTCCGTGAGACATAGGAAGTGTATGTATTTCCCCCACTTCCATTCCTGCAAGCCATGGAGAATTATCAGTTATAATCTTTGTTCTTACCATTTTTGCCATATGCTTGTTTATCGAGTTATATGTTAATGTTGGAGAATTATCGTCTAACTCCCTTATTTCACCATAAGGAAGAAGTCCAGATTTTATGAGTGCCTGAAATCCGTTACATATTCCTAAAATTAGTCCGTCTCTTTCCAAAAATTTATGTACTGCTTCCATAATTTTTTTATTTTTAAGAACTGCAACTATGAATTTTGCAGACCCGTCAGGCTCATCTCCCGAACTAAATCCGCCGGGAAACATCAGTATTTGAGTATTATTTATTCTCTTTACAAAATCGTCGATAGAACCCAATATTTTTTCATAAGACAGATTATTGAATACACCTATTTCAGCAGTTCCACCCTCTTTATTGAATATTCTTTCAAGGTCATATTCACAATTTGTTCCCGGAAATACAGGTATGAATATTCTCGGTTTACCGAATTTTTCATTATTATTTATATATGCTGAACTTATATGTGTTGAATAATCTTTATTTTGGAATTTGCTATAATTTTTTTCGTCATTCAGCACATTGTTAGAAGTTTTATTTATTTTATCACTATTTTCAAAATACATTGCACTGTTATCTGAATTAGGTTGAGAAATATCTGCTGTTTTATTTTCATTTTCCACTTTTGTAGGAAAGACTTTTTTCAGGGGTTCTTCCCACTCGGAAATCAATTCTTCCAAATTAATTTCTATATTTTCATTATCATTGTTCAAAACAATATTTTTATCATCCGATACTTTTCCAATTAAAACAGCATTTTTATATTCCAAATTTTCTTCTGTCTCAAGGATAAAAGCACCGTAATTTATCTTAAATAAATTTTCAGAATTTATTTTTTTCAGATTTATATCAATTCCTTTTTTATTTCCAAAACACATTTTTGCCAGTGTTTCTGATATTCCTCCTCCTTTTACGGCGCTTGCCGATATTATTTTCTTATTTTTTATATTTTCAGTTATAAAATCAAAATTTTCTTTTAAGCATTTTAAATCAGGTAAATCATTTTCATCATACTCGGTATTTACAAGGTATATATTATTTCCTTCTTTTTTAAATTCACTTGAAATAACATTTTCCGCATCTGTTATACTTACAGCAAAAGAAACTAATGTCGGCGGAACAGAAATATCATGGAAAGTGCCGCTCATAGAATCCTTACCTCCTATAGACGGTAGTCCAAATTCTTTCTGTATATGGAGCGTTCCTAATAATGCAGATAACGGTTTCCCCCATTTTTTGGGATTATTTCCTAATTTTTCAAAATACTCCTGAAAAGTAAATCTTATGTTTTTATAATTTCCTCCCGTAGCAACAATTTTACACATTGATTCTATCACTGCGAAAGCTCCTCCATGAAAAGTTGACTGCTTTGCAATAAAAGGATTATAACCGTAACTTACTATAGACACTATATCTGTTTCTCCGTTTGCAACAGAGATTTTCTGTGCGGAAACCTCTGACGGAGTCAGCTGATATTTCCCTCCGTACATTGCCAATACAGTTGTAGAGCCTATTGAAGAATCAAAAGTTTCAGCAAGTCCTCTTTGAGAACATACGTTTAATTCTTTCATATTGTTGATAAACTGTTCTTTCAATGTATCTCCTGAAACCTCTTTGGCTAATTCTAATTTTTTTGAGTTTTCTATTTCAATATTTATGTTCGCTTTTGCTCCGTTAGTATTAAGAAAATCCCTTGAAATATCCACAATTATTTCATCGTTATATTTCATTACAAGTCTATTTTTATCTGTAACTTCTGCAACTTTATATGCTTCCAGATTTTCTTCTTCGGCATATTTGATAAATTTTTCAAGATTTTCTCTCCGAATAACTACCGCCATTCTTTCCTGTGATTCAGATATAGCCAATTCCGTACCTGTGAGACCCGTATATTTTACTTTTACTTTATTCAGGTCTATTTCCAGTCCGTCTGCGAGTTCGCCGATAGCTACCGATACTCCTCCTGCTCCGAAATCATTACATTTTTTTATTAGTTTTGTTACATCTCCGTTTCTAAATAACCTCTGAATTTTTCTTTCAGTTATGGCATTTCCTTTTTGTACTTCGGCACCACATTTTTCAGATGATTCCCTCGTGTGTTCTTTAGAAGAACCTGTTGCCCCTCCTATTCCGTCTCTTCCCGTTCTTCCTCCTAAAAGTACAACTACATCATTTTTATCAGGTTTTTCTCTTATTATATTTTTCGCGGGAGCTGCACCTACTACCAGTCCCAGTTCCATTCTTTTGGCTTTGTATCCTTCGTCATATATCTCATTTACATAGGTAGTAGCAAGTCCAATCTGATTTCCATAGGAAGAAAATCCGTGAGCAGCTTTCTGAGTAATGATTTTCTGCGGAAGTTTTCCTTTTATTGTATCTTCCAATTTTTCCCTCGGATCTCCCGAACCGCTTATTCTCACAGCCTGATATACAAATGTTCTCCCCGACAGAGGATCTCTTATGGCACCGCCTATACATGTGGACGCTCCTCCAAAAGGTTCTATCTCTGTCGGATGATTGTGAGTTTCATTCTTGAACTGTAAAATCCACTTTTCTGTTTTTTCGTTTACAGGTACATCAATATAAATTGAACAGGCATTTATTTCATCAGATACTTCCAAATCCGAAAGCAATCCTTTTTTTCTCGCCTCTTTTCCGAAAATAGTTGCCAAATCCATTAAAGTCACAGGTTTTTTATCAATTTTTTTCTCATGAACATATTCTCTGCTCTTAATATATTCATTTAGAGTTTTTTCTATAATGTCTTTATACTTTCCTTTTTCTATTTCTATATTGTCTATTACAGTTTCAAAAGTTGTATGTCTGCAATGGTCTGACCAATACGTATCAAGAACTCTTATTTCAGTTTCCGTAGGATTTCTTTTTTCTTCATCTCTGAAATATTTCTGAATAAGTTGCAAATCTTTTACAGTCATTGCAAGCTCCAGCTCATTTTTAAAATTTTCTATTTCTTTTTCTGATTTATCTGTAAAGTTATTATAAATAAAGACCTTTTCTTTATTTTCTTTTTCGGAATTTTTATTTAATACCATTAAATCTTTTTCTCTCATTTCGACTTCATTTATATAATATTTTTTTATCTTTTTCAGCTCTTCTTCTGAAATATTTCCATATAAAATTATCAGTTTTCCGCTATTTACCGTTATATCTTTACTATCGGAAATTAAATTTATACACTGAACTGCCGAATCTGCTCTTTGGTCATACTGTCCGGGTAAAAATTCTGTTGCAAAATATAGTATATTATTACGATTACTTGCATTGTCTATATTATTTACATTTATGTTTATGCCATTGTTATTATCAATAACATCAATATTTCCTATATTTTTTGCTGAATTTAATACATCTTCGATAGAATAATAAACTCTGTCAGTATTCACTTCTGAAAATACCGAAGTTACAACTTTTTTCAAATCGCCTTCATTCAAATTAAAAATATCATATATATTTAATATTCTTAAATTTTCAAGATTTTCAACTGATAAGTTTTCTTTCAGTTCATTATATAGATTTTGTGCTTCAACTCTGAAATTTT
>CALIJH010000139.1 GCA_938017765.1 uncultured Leptotrichia sp. | reverse complement strand
TTAACTTTTAAAAAATATTTCTTTTGGAATTTGATTTTTACATTTTTGGAGTAAAATCTGTCATAGGAATGGAGCCTACAATTCGCGGGCTTGTGGAGAAAATTAAGATATTTATTTTAAAAATTTTTATTCAAAAAATTTTTGTTTTATAAAAATCACTTGAAAAATACACAAGCTTATTAGATTTTATAAAAAAAGGTACTTCTAAAAGCACCTTTTCTTTTTATTTATTAGTTTAATATTTATTTTACTGTAATTAATTATATTTTTTTACTGTTTTTTCCCTGCAATATAATTTTCTTCTTTTTTCACTTTTCCGCTCTCATCGTAAAATATCCACTTGCCGTCTTCTTTTCCTCCTCTGTAATTTCCCTCTACGATTTTTGTTCCTTTATCGTCATTTATTACTACAGGACCGTTTAACTGTCCGTCCAAGTATGAAAATGTCGTCGATATTTTCCCGTTATCAAAGTACACTGTCCATGTTCCCGTCTCCCTGTCATTCTTAAACTCCGATTCAAGTTTCTTATTACCGCTCTCATAAAATTCACTCTGTTTTCCTTCTTTTAATCCATTAACAAAGTTCATCTTCTTGCTTTCTTTTCCATTTTGATAGTAATATGTCCACTCTCCCTCTGCCTGACCGTTTTTGAATTTCGATACTATCTGTTTTTGTCCGTTTTCATAATATACTGTGTACTCTCCTTCTTCTTTTCCATTTACATATGTCGCTACTATTTTCGGTTTATTTCCTTTGTAAAATTCCTTATAGCTTCCGTCAAGTTTTCCATTTTTAAACGTCTGGTCTACTGCTGTTTCTCCATTATCATAGTAAACATTTACTTTTCCCTCATATTTATTATGTTTAAATGTACCTTTTTCTTTCTCTTTCCCATTTTCATAATACGATACCGCTTCCCCCTCTTTCGAGCTTCTTCTGAAATTTACTTTAGAAGCCAGCTGCCCATTTTCATAGTAAAGTTTTACTTCCCCCTCAAGTAATCCATTCTTATACTGTCCTTCTTCACTTATTTTTCCACTCTCATAATATTTCTTGTATGCTCCTACAGGCTTATCATTTTCATAGGCAAATTCCTGCTGTACTTTTCCGCTCGGATACAGGTATATCCATTTCCCTGTTTTCTTTCCGTCCTGTGTATAGTGTAAATCCGCAAGTTTTACTCCCGTATCATACACTACCGCTATATCTCCTGTAAGTTTGTCATTTTTGTAATTTCCTGTTTCCCTTACTTTTCCATTTTCATAATTTATCTTGTAGGCTCCCTCTCTTTTTCCGTTTACGTAGTTTACTTCCGTTTCAATGTTTCCGTTAGGATAATAAGCCTTGTATATTCCTTCGAGCTTTCCTCCCTTATATGTCCCCTCTGCCCTTATTTTTCCGTCCTCATAATAGACTTTATATGGTCCTTCCTCAAGTCCGTTTGAGTATATTTTTTCTATTAAGGTTTTATCTTCCTCATCGTATACAAGCCACTGACCCTCTCTCTTATCATTTAAAAAGACTCCTTTGCCTATTACTTCTCCTGCTCTGTTATAATAAAAATAGTTCCCTTCTCTCAAGCCCTGTACATACGGAATTCTCTCTTTTATTTTTCCGTTGTCATAATAATATATTGTTTCTCCGTCTCTTTTTCCGTTTGTAAATTTCATTACTTCACTTATATTTCCATTGGCATAAGTTTCGGTATATGTGCCGGTATAGGGCTTTTTATCTTTTGTAGATATTGCCGTTTCCGTTTCTCTTTCATTGTTTTTATATGTTGCATTTATTTCTATACTTCCGTCTTTTCCGTACCATTTATATGTTCCCTCTATCTTATCGTCTTTTACGCTGTAAACTTCTTTCAGTTTGCCTGTTTCATAGTATGTTTTGACTTCCCCTTCTATTTTACCGTCCTTTGCTGTTTCTATCATTATGATTTTATCATTTTCATCCCTTGTTATCACTTTTCCGCTGTAAGCTTTTTCTTCTCCGTATCTATAGACTTTTCCGTCTATCACTTGTAAATCGTCTGCTTCCACTCCCTGTGGATTTGTCTTGTTTATATCTTCATTATTCTGACCTGAACCGCAACTTAGCACAAGTATAAGTAAGGTCAGAAACATTATTATTTTTTTCATTTTTACTCTCCTCTTAGAATGTTGTCGTTACTGTTACATAACCTCTGTGGTCATCTGCTTTCATTAAACTTCTCCCACTGTCCGTCTTTGCTATTCCTGCATCCAATGTTATTTTTTCTCCGTAATATCTTATCCCCATTGAATAGCTTGATAATGTTGTTATTTTCCCCTTTTTCTCTCCATTTTCATTATAGTTGTTTCTTACTTTTCCTAAGTCTGCTTCTACATACGGTCTTATCTTATACATAAACTGCCCCATTTTGCTTCCACTGTTTGGAAGTATATAGCTAAGTTCTATTTTTGTACTGTATCCCATATCCCCTGACACTGTTGTCGGAAATCCCTTTACTGTGTTAAAGTCTCCTATACTGTATTTCTCCGTTGAAAACAGGGCGTCTTTTGAATACTGTCCATTAAATGACGTTCTTAATGTTATTCCCTGATTTTTAAAATAGAACGGCTTATAGTAGCTAAGATTAAGATTTATCTTCCCAAATTCGTATCTATTGTCGGACGGTTCTATTGCTCCTGTAGGCATTGTTCCCGCATTGAATGAATTATCTTCCTTTGCTCTGAAGCCTTTTATCCCTTTGGAATAAGATAAATTATATGACATTATTCCTTTAAAAGGTTTAAACATTCCGTTTAATCCTATACTTGCTACTGTTATGTTTCTGTCCTGCGTTTCAAGTCTTCGGTCTGCTACATACGTTCTTTCTCTTTTTACATCAAGTCCCATTGTCAAGTTCAGTTTTATATTTGCATCTCTGTATAGAAGCTTTGTTGCATTGACTCCATACTGGCTGCTTTTGGATAACAATGTGTAATTCGTTGTGCTTCCCGTCACTAAACTGTTTTCTCTGCTTTTATTATATGAAAGACCGAAAGTCCAGCTTTTAAAAGGAAATGAATAACCTGCTGAATAGCTTTCCGTATAATCGTCCTTATGTTTTTTGTTTTTTGCCAGCTTCCCCATATCCCCTCTGTAGGACAGATATATGTTATCATTTATCCCAAACAGGTTATCATATTCTACTGTCGTTTTATATTTCTGCTTATTTTTTTGGGTATCTTCATAATTTAATATCAGCCTTACAGGTTTTTCTTTTTCTGACTCTATTATTATTTTTGAATATCCCTGTTTTGTTCCCGGTACAATATTTATTTTTGAGTTGTTTGACTCTACTCTGTTAAGGTTGTCTATTCCGTTATCTATATGGGATATGTTCAGCACTTTCCCTTTTTCATTCGTAAATCCGAAAAATACTCTTCTTCTGTCTTTTGCCGTATCTTTATCAAGCACTATTTCCTCTATTTTCCCTTCCAGTGCTACAAGTTTTATTACTCCGCTTTGCAGGTTCTGGTCAGGCTCAAGGTATATCCTTGTTGTTATATACCCTTTTCTTGTATACTCTTCATTCAGTCTTTTTACTAATGTTCTCAAATCAAGTATATTTATTTCCGTATTTTTATACTCATTTATTATTTTATTTATTTTTTTAGGATTTACCAGCGGTTTTATATGTCCTGTAGGAGTTTTCAGCATTATTGTTTTTATCATAAATTTGGGCAGCCCGCTTGTATCAGCATTTTCTTCAGGTTCTTTTATTTCTTCCTGCAAGTCTATCAATCTGTCCCCTTCAAAAAATTCTCTCTGATTTTTCGGAAGTTCATTTTTCAGTATTCTTCCTTCTGAAAATGACAGACTGTTTATAGCCGTTATTAAACTAAGTATTAGTAACGTTTTCTTTACTTTTATCATTTCCTATTCGTCTCCTTATTAAAATCCAAACTGGTATCCAAAATTCAGTGTAAATCTTCTGAAATTCGCAGTTCCTCTATCCTTAGTCCCGTCATATCTTGTACCTTTTATTTTTGCCGTATTTACCTGATAGGAGAGTCCTGTTGTAAATCCTTTATATGTAATTCCTGTTCCTATTGAATAATACATTCCGTTTTCAGCTTTCAAATCTTTTAATTTGCCTTCATCAAGCATTGCTCCTGTTGCCTTGCTGTATGTTTTATATTTGCTCTGATTACTTCCGTTTACGTTGAATGAATAACCTAAATCAGCTTTGATATACGGTACTATGTCCGAGCTGTTTCTAAAGTTATATTTTACTGTCGCATAAAGAGGTATCGAGTCATAAAGATTAAAGGAATCTACTTCTACTCTTAAGCTGTTATCTTCTACATCTGTAAATTTCTTTAATTTACCATGTTTCTGATAAGCAAGTCCGACACCCAGTTCAGTATTTTCAGTTACTAAATATCTGTATTCGGCTCCCAATTCGTAAGAAAACTTAGCTTTTTTTGACGGAGTTACGTCAAATTTAGGGGCAGGGGATAATCCCGCTTTAAATTCTACTATGTTGTTTTCCGCAAATGCTGCCGTACTCAATGTTAAAAGTCCTAAGACTGTAATTAAATTTCTTTTCATTTTGTTTCTCTCCTTATTCAGATATATTTCAGTTTTAAAAAACTGCTAAAATTTTTTATATAAAACATATAACTGAATTATACCATATTATTTCTTTTCAAAAAAGTATATCAAGAGAATTTAAAATTGATTTATCATTAAAATTTCTCTCACTAAAAAATCACAAACTTCCTTCGTTCGGATAGTGATTTTTTTACGTTCTTTCTGTTATTCTTGTTAATAACTCTTTTCCTTCTTTTTTTCTCTTATGTTATTCCCAAATTCCAATTTGACGCACTGTAGATTGTCCTCATTTTACATACTACATCTGAAATGCCGTTATCCAAAAACATATTCCGGCTATAAGTGAAAGCGGAGTCATAACATATTTTTCTTTCCTACTTTTTGAAATCATGTTCATAATAGTATTCAAAGATAGGTAAGCGGCAAAG
Source organism: uncultured Leptotrichia sp. (assembly GCA_938017765.1). Classification (GTDB taxonomy): domain Bacteria; phylum Fusobacteriota; class Fusobacteriia; order Fusobacteriales; family Leptotrichiaceae; genus Pseudoleptotrichia. The sequence goes on along the minus strand of CALIJH010000139.1, from coordinate 171 downwards.
AAGAAACAAATATATTTAGTAACCTTAAAAGACAACCACAAGGAAATAAAACCTCCGGCTTGCAAAATAATTATCATTGCAAAAATTTGGATAGCCACTGAAATGACTGCCATAACTCTAAATTTCTTAGGTAAGATTTTATGTTGTCCACCCATTGTAAATTCGCCCAAA
>CALIJH010000138.1 GCA_938017765.1 uncultured Leptotrichia sp. | reverse complement strand
CACATTTTATCCGTTAAATCCTGTTATAAAATTTTCAAACAGAGCTGTTCTGCTTTTTGTCTTTACTGTCAATATTCTTCTTGGTATTATGACATTTTTAATATAATCTGATAAATAAAAATCACATTAAATCATATTGGAAATAAAAAATAAAAATTTTAAAATAAAAATAGTGAGAAATAATCTATAAATATTATTTTTCACTATTTTCTCTTTTTATTTACCAAACTCATTTACTCTACTGTTTGTTATTTCTTCAATTTCGATATTATAATTATCTTTTTCTTTTGCTTTGCTCTGTTTTGCTTTTCTATTTACTACTGATGTAGAATCCAAATTACTTGCTACAGAATTTTTTACAGCTGAATTATTGTTGGTTTTTTTATTTTGAGCTAACGAATTTATCATATCCGATGTATTAGTATTGGATTTCCCTTGCTGTTTGTCAGTATTGAGGAATTGAGTAACTCCTCCGTTAGCCGTACTTGCTGTTTTATTTCCTTCAATTTCGGCTACAGTCTGTTTAGCTTCCTTATCTCCATTTTTAGCAGCTATTTTATACCATTTCAGAGCTTCGCTCATATTATTTTCTTTATGATATGAAATTGCTATAGGTGTAGCTAAAGCCTTATTTCCTGAATTATAAGATTTTATCAGGTAACTTCTTGCTTCTACCTGTCTACCCGTATCAAATAGAATAGCTCCAATTTCAAGATTTGCAGCACTTACTCCTCTATTAAGAGCCAACTTGAACCATTTTATAGCCTCATCATAATTTTTTGTCTGTTTGTTTAAAAGTGCAACCTGAATATCCGCTTCTCTCAATCCTTGTCTGTAAGCAGCTTCAAACTGTATTTTAGCATCCTTATAATTTCCTGCTTTTGCATAATTCACACCTCTGTTGTATGCTTCCGCTCCGGGAATTTGTTGTGGGTTTCCCGCATTTTTAGGTAATTTCGCAATCATTTTGTTGGCTTCTGCCATATTTCCTTCTTCTTTTAACAACATGGCCATATTATATATCGCTTCGGGATAATTTCTATTTACTCCCATTTGCAGATATTTTTTAGCTTTAGCAGTATCTTTTAATCCGTAATATAAATGAGCCAATGAAAGAATGGCTTCTTTGTTACCATTTTCAGCATCTTTTATAGCTTGAGAAACTTTGGCAGGGTCAACTTTGTTATTAATTAGATTTTGCTGTTCTTCAGGTGTCAGATTTTCTATATTTCCTTTATTATTTGCTTGCTGCTGATTATTATTTTTTCCTAAATTAAAAATATCACTGTTTACCTGAGAAGTATTATTTTCGGTTATTGAAGTATAACTATCATTTTTAGTATCCTCAGAAGTTTTCTTATCTTCTTTATTCTTAAAACATGATACTGTTAATATCCCCATTACTACCAGAAACAGAAAAAATACCTTTTTTTTCAATTCAATCACCCTATCTATAAATTTTATCTTAAAATGAACCTAATTGTGTTATATCCAATATTTTGTACATAAAATCTGAAAATTTACTCGTTGTTGGTTCGTCCTCAAAATTTATCGTAAATATTCCGTCTTTATTCTCCCATAATCTATCAAAATAAGTATATATATCTTTTGTTAATTTGGAATTCTGATTTGTCAGTATTCTAAAATCAGCATCCATTATATATCCTCTTATATTTTTTTTGATAAAGTTCGCTGACCCTGCCGTTATTATAACATTTCCGTCTGTCTTTTTCATTAGAACTATCTTAGTGTGGTATTGCTCATTATTAGTAAAATACCACTTTATTTCTATTTTTCCTTTTGTTTTCTTTTTCAATTTTTTGGACACAGGTTTATTGGGAAGCCCGTTTGTGCTCATTCCGAACGCATCTCTGCTTCTGTCAAATATAATTCTTATTTTGACTCCTCTGTTTGCAGCGGCTATAAGCCTGTCAATTACTCCTTTATCAGCTAAAAAATACATCCCCATTATCAGTTCGTCTCCATATTTGAGACTGTCAATGTCCTTATCAAGATGTTTACCTATTGCAGCTTCGGTAATATACTGTATCTGATAAGTTTCTCCCTGATTATCGGTTACTGTATCAGTTTTTTCAGTTTTAACGGAATTATTATCTGTATCTTTTAGAGAATTTTCATCTGTTTTCTGAAAATTATTATTTACAGATTTATTTTCAATATTTCTATCACTTGTATTGTTTGTTTCATTTTCATTTTTAGTATTTATATCAGTTTCATTATTATTCTCAATATCTTTATTTCTAACATCAATTTCCGTATCGGAAAATTTTGCAACCAATTCAAGATTATGAAGTACATCTTTTGTGATGTCTCCGTCAGCATAAATGGCAATGTTTTCATGAAAATAACTCGGATCGTGTATATTTGCACTCGAAACTACAACTTCTTTTTCGTTTAGAAACACTTTTCTATGATCTGCTTTGACATTTAATGCTCTGAATAAATTTCTTAAAGTCAGTTTAGGCCACATTTTTCCATAAAAATTTGTTATCCAGCCTTTATTTTGAGGATTTCCCATTGGCTCTATAATAGTTCTCCAGATAGGAGAATACCAAGGGAAAGTATCTTTAAGTTTAAAAATATCTACTATGATTACTTTTATTCCCGCTTCTTTCAATGAAGTTATAAACGGATGTTCAAAAGCACCATAAAAATTATTATTCTCATCAGCCAGTACATATACTTTCAAATTAGGATTTTCCTTCTGTTTTTTTACAAGTCTTTCTGTATATTCTTTAGCAAATTCAGGAAAATGCTCCTTATCCTTGTTATATAAATCATTAAATAAGAACATTTCCACTATAAGATAGTCTTTTGCATTATCAAGGACTTTATAAGTGGCTTCCCATAAATTTCTGTCATATTTTATATTTCCGTCTTTATCCAAGTATGTAAGGTCATAATGAAAATCAACATTTCTGCTTTCCCTTAGAGGGCCTTCATAATTTACGCCCTCAGGTGGAGTTTTTATTGTCGAACATGATATGGACATTATAGAAAATCCGATTAATAAATATCTTTTTATATTCAAATTATTATTTTTTTTCATTAAATTCTCCTACATTAAATTCTGCAAATTCTGCTGTCAATAATCATAAATTATTATAAATCATGGCAGTTTACGAAGTTTTTACCAGATTTTTTATCCATTTTTTGCTTTTCATTCTCTTTAGGCAGAAAGGGGCTTTCAATACTTCATCACTTCCCGAACAAAGATAAACTAATGCTACGGGAAGCGCCATTTTCAAACCGGCAATATATGTCAGAGGTACTGCAAACAGCCATAAAGGGAGCAAATCTGCAAACATTGTCCATAATGTATCTCCTCCCGCTCTCAAAATACCTACTATAAAGAGAGTTCCTGCTGTTTTGATTATTATTATAAATCCCTCTGAAATTATTATTTGACGTGTCAGAGAATAAATTTCCCCTTTTACTCCCATTATTCTTAAAATCAGAGGACTTGTCAGGTAGACAAATAAGGCTATCATTACCCCTATTAGTAAAGATATTTTCAACAGTTCCACAGCATATTTATAGGCATTGTCTTCATTTCCCGCTCCTATCTCCTGACCTATTATCGCCGCAGTACCGCTTGATAGACCAAATATAAGTGTAAACACAAGATTACTTATAGATTTTACTATCTGTATAGCTGCAGCTGACTCTGTTCCCATTCTTCCATATATTATGACATATATACTTACTCCAAGAACCCACATTATTTCATGTCCGAATACAGGTAATGAGATTTTCAATGTTTTAATTATAAAATCCCATGTTATTTTAAATAACTCCGAAAAACTTCCTGCCATTGGAAGTTTATCCCTATATATTATAAACATCAGATAGAAAATACTTACTATTCTTGCAATAACTGTAGCAAGAGCAGCTCCTTCCACTCCCATTGCCGGAAATCCGAACTTTCCGAATATAAGAACGTAATTTCCTATAAAATTTATAAATAAACCTATAATAGTCGAATAAAGGGAATATTTCGTATTTCCGATAGAACGAAGCTGCATATTAAATGCATAGCCTATCCCTATTAAAGGATAAACCCATACGACTATTTTAAAATATTTCACTCCTAAATCTATAACACTTTTATCTTTAGTAAAAATACTTATAATTATTTCAGGTATAGATATTCCCATGATTAAAAATAACACGGAAAATAGAAAACCTACAATAATAGTTATCCCCAGACATTTTTTCAGATTTTTATAATCTTTACTTCCATAATACTGGGCTGCCAGTATTCCGCCGCCACTATTTAGTCCAAACAATGAAACTATAAAAATCATAAATACTTGATTGGCAAATCCTAATCCTGCCACTGCCGATGTTCCTAAACCAAGTATGACATCTTCTTTTCCAACCATAAATATATCTATGAAATTCATCAGACTGTATATCATATTTTCAAATGATATAGGCAGCCCTATTGTAAATACTTTTTTATATACTTCTTTTACTGTTTTATCCATAATCTGTTTCCTTTTCTCAATAATATTTCAATTATATTTCTAATCAAAATCATTCTCAATAAAATATTCGGAAAATATTAGCAAATGATCCGAAATGTATTTTTTGATTAATCCGTTATTATTTTTTATAAAATTATACACTCCATATCTGCCGGTATATTCTCTTGTCTTTTCTTTATCAATAAAAAAATTATCGTAAGAATTTGCCAGTCCTGTATCGGAAATTGTAGTATAATTGTTTTTCGGGTCTAAAATATACGATACATTATTCTTTAAAAATAAATTTTGAAATGCAGGACTGTCCGCCGGTACGTTGAAATCTCCTGCCATTATTATATCATTTTCCTGAGTCATATTCAAAAAATATTCATAAACTTTTGAATAATTTGCTGCTTCTATTAATCTCTGCTTTTCATTATCTCCAAATATTGAATGACAAATAATATATACAAAATCAAAATTCCCTGATTTAAAATATGCGCCGTAAGGCTCTCTCATAAACTCATTTTTATTATCTTCTTTATAAAATCCTATTCCTCTTGCTTCCTGAAACTTATCCTTTTTATAAATATATCCGTAATATTCCCTGTAATTCTCACTTCCTACCGAGTTCTCGGATATTATATATTCCCATTCTTCTCCTGTCAGATTAGTCAAATGATATTTCAGTTTTTTCAATCCCTTTTCATTCATAACTTCTTCCAATCCGACTAAATCAAATTTTGATATTATTTTACTGATTGTTTTATAATCTTTAGGTTTTTCTCCCAATCTCATTATATTAAAGGAAGCTATTAATATTGTTTTATTTTTTCCTTTTCTTTCTTTTTTTAAATTTTTATTTTTTCTATTTTCTGATATTTTCGTATTTTCCTGTTTTTCTTTATTTTCTAAAATTTGTTCATTACCACACCCGAAAATACAGCAAAAAAGAAATAAAAGAAATATTAGAAAAAATCCTCTTTTTATATTTTTCATAAAACCCCGCCTCTAATTTTCAAGATTTACACATTAAATTTATCTTTTCTGTTTTTTTATTTTTTCTTTACCGTCCATTCAATACTATCTAATCTTATTTAATTTTATCTAATCTCATTTGGTTCTATCCAATTCTATTAATTTTATTCAATTCTATTTAGTTTTATTCAATTTCATTTAGCTTTATTCAGTTCTTTAAGAAATTTCCTGTAAACATATTTTTCAGTCAATGTTTTAAAATCACTTTTTTCTAATTCTGCTATGTCAAGTTGAACCATTTCTATTATAATATTTTTGAGTTCCTTTTCAGGAAGAAAACTAACGGAGAGCTTTTCAAATACAGGATTTGCATTTCTTACATAAATCATCGCCTTTTTTTTAAAATCAAAAAAATCGTTGGATTCTATCTCTCTTAAAATATATTTTTTATTTTTTAAAACAAGATTGAAATATT
>CALIJH010000137.1 GCA_938017765.1 uncultured Leptotrichia sp. | reverse complement strand
AATAAGTTTTTTGGGTAATATAGGTATTGAAACAAGAAAAAATCTATATAATATTTTTAATGAATCTCCTTTAACAAAAAAATGTAGTCAACAATTAGAAGAATATTTTAATGGAAAGAGAAAAAAATTTAATATTGAATTAGATATTAAAATAGTATATTATAGTATAAGAAATAATTTAATTTATTAAATTAGAGGTAATGGGTACCTTAATACCTAAATTTGAAAAAAGGAGAGAGATAATCACTTATATCCATAAGTATTATACAGTTTAAAATATGGCGTTAATTATCCAGAAATATGGCGGAACTTCAGTTGCAAATGCCGAAAGAGTTAAAGAAGTTGCTAAAAGAGTTTTAAAATACAGAAAAGAGGGGCATAATGTAATTGTTGTAGTTTCTGCTCCTGCGGGAACTACAGATTCACTAATAAAAAGAGCATATGAAATTTCCGATTCTCCTAACAAAAGAGAGCTTGATATGCTTCTCACATCAGGAGAACAGATTTCAATAGCTTCTCTTGCTATGGCTATTGAAGATTTAGGAGAAAAAGCTGTTTCATTAAATGCTTTTCAGGTAAAATTCAAAACAACTGAAAATCATACAAAAGCTGAAATACTTGACATTGATACCGAGTTAATCAGAGAAAAAATTTCTGAAGGAAATGTTGTAGTTTTTGCAGGTTTTCAAGGGATTACAGAAAATAACGATATTACTACCTTAGGAAGAGGAGGATCCGATACTACTGCCGTTGCTTTAGGTGCCGCTCTAAAAGCGGACGAAGTTGAGATTTATACAGATGTAGACGGAGTATATACTGCTGATCCGAGAGTGGTGTCAAATCCTAAAAAGCTAAAGACCATTTCTTATCAGGAAATGCTTGAACTGGCAGTTTCAGGGGCTAAAGTGCTTCATCCGAGATCTGTTGAAATAGCTGCCAGATATGGTATAAACATACATTTAAGGTCATCATTTGATGATACTACAGGAACAATAGTAACAGATGAAAAAGAAGGAGAACATTTAATGGAAAAAGTAAAAATTGTAGGAGTTACTTCATCAAAAAATGAAGGAAAAATAACAATATTAGGGGTACCCGATAAACCGGGAATAGCTGCGAAAGTTTTTTCGACATTAGCGAAATCTAAAATAAATACAGATATTATATTACAAAGCTCAAGTATAAATAAGGAGTTTAACAATATCTCATTTACTGTGAAAACAGATGACTTTAAAGAAGCCGTGGAGATTTCCGAAAATCTTAAAGAAAAGCTTGGAGCGGAAGGAGTTATATACGAGGAAAAAGTCGCTAAAGTTTCAGTCATAGGTATAGGACTGAAAACTCACTATGAAACTACTGCCCGTATATTTGATACTCTTGCTGAAAACGGGATAAATATAGATATGATTTCATGCTCCGAAATCAATGTATCATGTATTATTAAGGAAGATGATATTGAAAAAGCTGTAAAAGCTTTACATGAAAAATTTATTGAAGAATAAGATTTTAAAATAAAATATTTATAAGGAGATTTACTATGAAAATAGGAATAATAGGTTTGGGGACTGTAGGAGAAGGGGTATTAAAAGTTCTTACTGCTGAAAAAGAAAGTATTTTTGAAAAATCAACTGCGGATATTGAAGTAAAATACGCATGTGATTTAAATATTAACAGAGAATTCTCATTTGATTTTGATAAATCCATTCTTATAGATGATTATAAAAAAATTATTGATGACCCTGAGATTAAAATTGTTGTTGAGCTTATCGGAGGGGAAACGATAGCTAAAAACATTATTACAGAAGCATTTAGAGCAAAAAAAAGCGTAGTTACTGCTAACAAAGCTCTTATAGCGAAAAATGGCGTGGAACTATTTCAGATAGCTAAAGAAAACGGTGTATCTTTTCTATTTGAAGCCGCTGTGGGAGGAGGCATTCCGATCATTTCTCCATTAATGGAGAGCCTTGTCGCAAATACAGTAACGGAAATTAGAGGTATAATGAACGGAACTTCCAATTATATCCTCACTAAGATGAAAGAAGACAAGCTGTCATTTGAAGAAGCTTTATCTCTTGCTTCTGCCAAAGGATATGCTGAAGCTGACCCGACTTACGATATTGACGGGATAGATGCAGGTCATAAGATCAATATTCTCGCTTCTCTTGCTTACGGAGGTTCGATAAAATTCAAGGATATGCCTCTTTCAGGTATAAGGGAAATAACTTCTATTGACATTTTCGCTGCAAAACAACTGGAGCATACTATAAAGCTGATTGCTCAGTCAAAATTGCTCTCTGACAATACTGTACAGATTTCCGTAGAGCCTACTCTTGTTTCAAACAATCAAATTTTGGCAAAAGTAGATGATGTGTTCAATGCTATTGAGACAATAGGTTCTTATACAGGAGAAACTTTATTTTACGGAAAAGGAGCAGGAATGGATCCTACGGCTTCCGCGGTTGTCGCAGATATCGTAAAAATTACTACAAGAACACATATAGAATCTGATTATTTCTTTAATTCTACAAAAGTCTTTAATGTTGTAGATATTGATTCTGTAAAAGGGTCTTATTATATAAGAGTTTCATCGGATTTCAATATTGAAAAATCACCATTCCAGCTGTATAATCAGGTAGATAACTACTATATTATACTTGCCGATGATATATCAAAAAATGAAATAAATGAGTATTTAAAAGATGCCCAGGAAAAATTCATTTTAAAAATTATTAAATAAGTAATGAAGCTGTTTTAAAAGTAGAGAATGATTGGAAATAAATATATTTTTTATATTATACAACATTTATAACTTTTAAAATGGCTTTTTTCATTTAATAATAAAAAAGGTAACACTTTTGAGTATTACCCTTATAAATTTTATATTTTATATTTTTCTATTTATTTTACTTTTTCTACTAATTTTGTAAATTCTGTCGGATTATTTAAAGCCAAATCAGCCAATACTTTTCTATCCAGCTCAATTCCTGCTTTTTTCAATCCATTCATAAATTTAGAATAGGAAATTCCGTTTAATCTTGCCGCAGCATTTATTCTGATTATCCATAATTCTCTCATTTTTCTTTTCTTCTGTTTTCTATGCTCTGTTGCATAAGCCATTGCTTTTTTTACGGCTTCATTAGCTTTTCTAAAGTTTGTTTTTACGGAACCTCTATATCCCTTTGCTTCTTTCAATATTTTTTTATGTCTTTTTCTTCTTACTATTCCTGTTTTTACTCTTGGCATTTTCTTTCCTCCTTATACTTTATTACTGTATTATCTTCCTTCTTGCCCTGCTAATAGTTTCTTAATTCTTCTTTCTGCTCCTTTTGGAACAATTGCATCCTGTCCCAATCTTTTCTTTCTTTTATGTGATTTTTTAGTCAATATATGACTTTTTCCTGAATGTTTAATAACAAGTTTCCCGCTTCCTGTTACTTTTACTCTTTTTTTTGTTCCTCTGTGTGTTTTCATTTTTGGCATTTTCTTTCCTCCTTATTTTACTTTTTAGGTGATAACATAATAAATTTTTGTATTTGTTCTTTTCCATATTTTTTTTCAACAATTGCATTTTCTTCAAAATAATCTGCAAATTCGTCCAAAACTTTTATGGAAGACTCGGCATGAAGTTTTTCTCTTCCGCTTAATCTTAAACTTACTTTCACCTTATATTCTTTGGCTATGAATTTTTCAATTTGAGATATTTTAGTTTCTTTGTCGTGTTCATCGATATGAGGTTTTATTCTAATCTCTTTGATTACGACATTTTTTTGTTTCTTTTTATTTTCTTTTTCTTTTTTTGTTTTCTCATACTTGAATTTTCCATAATCCATAATTTTACATACAGGCGGTGCCGCATTTGGAGAAATTTCAACTAAGTCCAGCCCTTTTTCATTGGCAAGAGCTACAGCTTCACTCACTGATAAAATTCCGAACTGTTCGCCTTCTTCTCCAATTACTCTTATTTCTCTCGCTCTGATTCTCTCGTTCATTCTTGGTTCGTCAGATTTATTAGTTCCTTTTATACAGAACACCTCCTAAAAATTTTTGAAATAAAAAAACAAGATATAAGAAACCTTGCTCAATAGTTATATTAAAACTGCTCATATAAAAAATATATAAGGATTAATAAAAAACTATATACCTGACTCATCTTTAAATATTGTCCTTATCAAAGACTTTATAACAGTTATATGCTGTTAACGATGGAAAGGTGAGAAACAACGTTTCTACTTCTAATTTAATTACCAAAATATTCTACTATATTTTGATATTTTTGTCAAATTTTATTTTTATTATACCACTTTAAATTTTTAAAAACATTGTTGCAAACTTAAAATAAATAATAAGTGTTACAGCGTCTGATATTGTTGTTATTAGAGGTGTCGCCATAACAGCGGGATCCGCTTTCAGCAGTTTCGCCCCAAGAGGCAGTAATGCTCCTACTATTTTTGAAACTATTACTGTAAATACGAGAGTTACAGAAACTGTAAGGGCAATCGTAATATCTACTTTTTCCAAAGTAACCAGTCTTATAAAATTCAAAATAGATAAAACAATGGATACCATTACAGAAATTGAGAACTCTTTTTTCAAAACTTTAAAAGCATCTTTGGGAGATATTTCTCCAAGTGCCAACGAACGTATTACAACCGTTGATGATTGTGAGCCGACATTTCCTCCTGTAGACATAAGCATTGGAATAAATGCTGTCAGTACAATGGATTGTGCCAGAACTTTTTCATATCCTTGAATTATATTTCCTGATATTGTATCGGAAATCATAAGTACGGCAAGCCAGCCTATTCTCTGTTTTGCCATAGTAAATACGTTTGTTTTCATATAAGATTCTTCTGCAGGAGCCGTAATCCCTGCCATTTTGTGAAAGTCTTCAGTAACTTCCTGTTCAACTACATGCATTACATCGTCTACCGTTATTATCCCTAATAGTCTGTTTTCATGGTCAACAACAGGCAAAACTATCAAATCATATTTTTTAAATATGTCTGCCACGGCTTCTTGATCAGTATCAGTCTGAACACTTACAAAATTACGCTCCATAATATCTTCTATCAGAGTATCGTCTTTTTTAGCTATCAGTTCTTTCAGAGAAAGAACTCCTTCAAGTTTGCCTTCTTCGCTCGTAACATAGCATGTGTAAATATTTTCTTTATCTTTTCCTGTTTTTCTTATTTGCTCAATCGCTTCAGACACTTTCATATTTTTTTCTAAATCTACATATTCAGTTGTCATTATACTTCCCGCTGAATTGTCAGGATATTTCAATAACTGATTTATCAAATGTCTGTCTTTAGTATCGGTATTTTTCAATATTTTTTTTACTACATCTGCCGGCATTTCTTCTATTATATCTACTATATCATCAAAAAACAGCTCGTCAAATATATCTTTTGTCTCAATGTCTGTTGCCGCATGGATAATCATTTCCTGATGTTCCGAACTTAGATAAGGAAATACAATCGCAGCCTTGTCTTTTTTAAGCAATCTGAAAAGCATTATTACCACTTCAGAAATTTCAAATTCATTTATTATTTCAGAAATTTCTACAGGATTTAAATCATTCAGCTGTCTTCTTATTTCAAAATATTTTTTCTCTTTTATGAGAGTTTCGATTATTTCTTTCATTATTCCTCCTTACCGCTACTATTTTATCAGATTACTCAAAAATATAGACGCAAATTTAAAATAAATAGTAAGAGTCAGAGCGTCCAATATTGTAGTTATCAACGGTCCAGCCATAATTGCAGGGTCTAATTTCAATACCTTGGCAACAACAGGAAGTGAAGCTCCTATTATTTTTGAAATTATAACTACAAATATCAGCGTTACCGAAACAGTCAAAGCAACATCAAGGCTTGTCTTGGTCAAAGTTATAAGCCTTAAATAGTTAATTGCCGCCAGAACTAACGCTACTATAAATGAAATAAAAAACTCTTTTCTTAATATTTTGAATGTATCTTTAATAGTTACATCTCCTAATGCCAAAGCACGTACTACTATCGTTGACGATTGGGCTCCCGCATTTCCTCCTGTATCCATAAGCATAGGTATAAATGACGCCAGTATAACTACTGACTGCAATACATCTTCGTAACTTTTAATAATCCTTCCTGTAAATGTTGCCGAAATCATAAGAACTATAAGCCACATTATTCTTTGTCTTGCCATGGTAAATGCATTTGTTTTAAGATAAGACTCTTCTACCGGTGAAATACCTGCCATTTTATGAAAATCTTCTGTTGCTTCTTTATCAATAACGTCCATTACGTCATCTATCGTTATAATACCTAAAAGTCTGTTTTCAATATCTACAACAGGCAACACGATTAAATCATATTTTTTAATTATGTCAGCCACCATTTCCTGATCATCATTGGTATGGACACTTACAAAATTGCGGTTCATAATGTTTTCTATAACAATGTCATCTTCACTTGTGATTAATTCTTTCAGGGAAACTACTCCCTCAAGTTTTCTGTCCTCACTTATTACATAACATGTGTAGATATTTTCTTTTTCTTCAACAGTCTCCCTGATTACTTTGATTGCCTGAGATACTTTCATATCTTTTTTCAAGTCTACATATTCAGTCGTCATTATGCTTCCCGCTGAATTATCGGGATATTTTAACAACTGGTTTATCATATGCCTATCTTTGGCATCAGTATTTTTCAATATCTTTTTAACTACATTTGACGGCATTTCTTCTATAATATCAACTATATCATCAAAATACAGCTCGTCAAATATATTTTTTGTTTCAACATCAGTCATAGTATTGATTATCATTTCCTGATGTTCAGTATCCAAATAGGAAAATACGTCCGCTGCCCTGTCTTTGGACAGAAGTCTGAAAATCATCATCAGTTCCGAAGACTCAAATTGATTTAATAATTCAGAAACTTCTACAGTATTCAAATCGTTCAGATATTTTCTTATTTCAAAATATTTTTTTTCTTTTATAAGAGATTGAATTGTGTTTTCCATTGTTATCTCCTTCCTTATTTCATCCGTGTATTTCTACGCATTTTCAAGATGAGAAGAATAACATTACCGAGATATTCCAGTCATCCTGCATAGATTTTCTAAATTCAGCTTATTCAGTTTAAATATACTCCGACCGGTTTCCTCGTTCAAAACACTCACCTCCACAAAATAATTTTCCATAAGATTTTATCAGACATTGTAAGCATTGTCAATAATTTTCTTAGAATATTCTTTTTACGTTTTTTTATTTTACTCGAAAAATATACAAATAAAATAAATAACAAGCATAATCTAAAACATTATTTATAATTTCTTATAGATAGGCCTTCAAGATTTTACAATATAAAACAGCCGGGCTGTCTCATAAGTC
>CALIJH010000136.1 GCA_938017765.1 uncultured Leptotrichia sp. | reverse complement strand
CATATTAACTTTATGCTCCTTTGCTTTATCTTTATTATTTTTTCCTAAATTATCAGTGCTAAACATATTTTCAAACATATTTTTAATATCATTTGGATTAAAAGAAAAATTTGAGGAGGCAGATGAATAACTATAATCATTTTTTGTCTTATTTTCCTTGTTTTTTGTATATTTTACATTATCATTCATTTTTTCATCATATTTTTTTCTTTTTTCTTTATCTCCTAATACTTCATATGCTTCAGAGATTTGTTTAAACATTTCTTCTGCTTCTTTATTATCAGGATTTCTATCAGGATGCACTTCCTTTATTTTGGATTTATAGGCTTTTTTTATTACTTCCGACGTTATCTCTAAATTTCTGTCAATATTGAAATATTTCATACATTCTATATATTTTTCAATTCTTTCATTCAGATTATTTGATGAATTATTTCCTATACCTTTATTATTCTGCGTATTTTTGCCGCCATGATTTTGATTATCCGTATTCCCGTTCTCTTGAAAAATTTGCCCTGTGTAATTATTCAGTATTTCTCTGTCTTCAGCTGATAAAGGTTTCCAGCCTTTCTTTAAAAGGTCTTTTATATAAATTTTGTTATACACAAAAGAAAATCCTGTTACTATAATCCAGTATCCCAAATCTTTGATTATAAGGGACAGAATAATTATTACTCCAAATAATATTCCTGACCATTTCCAGTCCATTCTGAATAACGGAGCAAAAGGCCCTAAAATCAGAGTTATCCATGAAAATCCAATCTTTACTTTTTTCTCCTCATCTCCTTTTTTCAACACCACAGATTTTTTATTTATCTTTTTAGACATATTTATTCTTCTCCTTCTACTTTTTATTTTCAATATTTTTTAAAATCATATATTTTTTAACTTGCTTATTTATACGATTACCTTATCATATTGACATTAAAGAAAAATGAGAAAAAAAATAATCCCTCTGTCTTTATATATCTACGAAATTATGTAGATGACAGTCGGGATAATAAAATCTAAATTGAGCTTATTTCCTCAAGTTTTTTCTTTGCTTCTTCGACTATAAAAAGTTTATTTCCTTTTTCAGCAACTTCCCTGTATAATTCTTCCGCTTCGTCTATTTTTCCAATTTTTTCCTTGCATTCTGCCAGCTGATATTTAATCGAAATATTTTGACGTTTCGTTTTTACTTTTTTTAATGCTTCCAACAAAATCTCGATTATTTTATCATTATCATTTTCATAAAATAATATTGCTTCCAAAACACATATATTATTATTCATTTCACTAAAATTCGGACTATTTTCAAACCTTTTCTTTTCTTCCAAAATATTTTCATTATAAATCTTTACCGCTTCTTCTCTTTTACCAAGAACATTTAATAATAATGCTTCATTATAATAATACAAAATTTTATCCTGCTCCCTGTAAAACGATTTTCCTGATAAATCCACTTCTTTTAATTTTTCATATCCTGTCTGTATTTTTCCCGCCGAAGAATATCCTGCACAAAGATTTAATTTCATATAGTTTCTGTATTTTCTGCTTTTATTTTTTTTATATTCAATTTCAGTAAGTTCTATAAATTTTTCAGGATCTAACTCTTCGTCCAGAATATTTATATATTTTTTATAGAGGTACATCCATAATTTTTTATCTATCTTTAATACAAATTTTGCTAATAACAAAAATATTAAAGCAGCTATTAAATAAGTAAAAAGAAAATTTTCTGTTTTCAATGAAAAAATAGCGATAAGTACTATTATCGGAGTTATAATTGAAATATACAGCAATAGAAACTTTTTTGTTATACTCATTCCTTATCCTTTCCAAAATTTTTCGTCAGCTTAGTTTTTCTCCTTATTGAAAGTCGCCAACACTCTTTCTATCTTCTTATCCTTTACTCTTTGAGGTTTGAAAGAAATATCATTTATAATAATAGGCTCGATTTCCTCATCATCTTCAGGAATGTAGCCCATATGCTCTATAAGAAGTCCGCTCAAAGTGTCATAGTGCTTTGATTCCAACTCTATATGAAAATAGTCGTTTATATCATTTAAAGATAATTCGCCGCTTATCAGATATTTGTCCTGAGATAATTTTTTTATAGAATAATCCTCATCATCAAATTCATCAGATATATTTCCCATTACTTCTTCTATAAGATCTTCCAGTGTAACTATCCCTGAAAATCCTCCATATTCATCGATAAGTATGGCAATATGTTTTTTTTCTATTTGTAATTCATTGAAAAGTTCATTTACATTTTTGGTTTCAGGAACAAAATAAGCCTCCTGAATAATGTCCTCTATTTTTATATTGTCAAATCCTTTTTTATAAGCTTCCATCATCAAATCTTTTGTATGAAGTATCCCTACTATATTGTCGGCTTCTTTTTCATAGACAGGTATTCTCGAATATTTTCCCAGTTCCTTTTTTTCAAAAAGTTCATTTATCGTCATGTCTTTATCGGCTAAAAATACTTTTGTTCTCGGTATCATTATTTCCCGTGCTATTTTCTCATCAAATTCGATAATGTTATCTATCATTTCTTTTTCGGTTTCATTGATAATGCCATGCTCCCGACCGACTTCCACAAGCGACCTGATTTCCTCTTTGGAAACCTGCTCTTCAAGATTATCTTCTTTCATTTTAAGTAATGTCAGAACCGAATTTGTAGACAATGTAAGGATTTTTACAAAAGGAGAGAACATTCTTGAAATAAAGACTATGACCCCTATCGAAGAAAGAGCCATTTTTTCTGATGATTTCAGTGCAACTCTTTTAGGAATAAGCTCTCCGAAAACCAATGTTATATATGACAGTATAAATGTAATTATTATCATTGAAAGCTGATTTCCATATGGGATATTCATTTTTTTCAGGTATAACGACAAATATTGTGCTAAACCTGTAGCTGCCGATGCCGAAGCAAAAAATCCTGCAAGAGTTATACCTACCTGTATTGTTGATAAAAACTTGCTCGGTTCCCTTAAAAGATTTTCCAATAGGATTGCTTTTTTATTTCCTTCTTCGACCAGTACTTTCAATCTGTTTTTATTAATTGAAACTATCGCCATTTCAGCTCCTGAAAAAAAAGCATTTATCCCTGTCAAAATGATTATTATTAGAAATTGTAACAATATACTGCTTCCGGTTATTGTATCCACTATAAAAATTCTCCTCCCGTTTCAGAAACTGCCAAAACAGTTTCTTTATATACAGATTTCTTTCATACTTTAATTATACTATATTTATTCAAAATATCAATATCATCTTTTTGAAATTTACTCTCTTTGACCTCTCCTTTTTTCATTCTAACATACAATGGTTAATTCATTCCTAAATATGCCGCTCCTATTATTCCCGCGTCATTTCCTAACTGTGCCGGTAATATTTTAAGATTTTCAAGAGTCGACGGGAGTGCATATTTTTTAAGATTTTCATTTATTCTGCTGAAAAGAATGTCCCCCGCAAGGGCTACTCCTCCTCCTATTACAATAATTTCGGGGTCAAGCGTATTTAAAATATTTCCTATCCCAAATGCTATATATTCAGCTTCATAGTCTACAAGACTTAAAGAAAACTCATCTCCCTCTTTTGCCGCATCAAATATATCTTTTGCTTCGAGTTCTCTTCCCATTGAAGTAATTTTTTCATAGAGCAGATTATTTTTATTGACTACCATTCTGCTATTTGCTTCTCTCACAAGACCTGTTGCAGAAGCATATGCTTCCCAGCAGCCATTTTGTCCGCAGCCACAAAGTTTTCCGTCTTTTTCAACTTTTGTATGCCCGACTTCTCCGCCGCCGCCATTTTTTCCGCTTACAAGTTTTGAATTAGTAATAATTCCTCCGCCAATTCCCGTACCTATGGCAAGTCCCAAGACATTCGTATAACCTTGAGCCGCACCTTTCCACATTTCTCCCAAAGTTATTACATTGACATCATTATCCACTTTTACTTTTTTATTAAGATTTTTCTCAAATTCCGCTGCCAGATCCACTTCTTTCGGCCATGGAAAATTTGCCCAAAATTTTACCGTTCTCTCATTTACCACAGGACCGGGAACTCCAAGTCCTACCCCTTTTACATCGTCATAATCGATGTTGCTGCCTTTAATCTGCTCTATCAGTATTTTTGACAATCTTTCAACTGTTTTTTCAAGACCTTCTTTTGATTCAGTTTTTACTATTGTAGTAAAAATTATATTTCCTCCTTCATCAACCAAACCTATTTTAGTATTTGTACCCCCTAAATCCATTCCTACATAATAATTCATAGAACTATGCCCTCCTTAATTCCTTGTTTATATTATTTTTATTTCTTACTATAGTTTACCTTATTTATCCAAAATTTTCAACAATTAATCTGAATCCGATTTCTCAATTTTATAATATCCACTTTTATTATATCCGCAAAGGCAGCTATATAAACAGGAAGAGCATTTTATATTATATTTCCTACTGATATTTCCCGATATACCGTTATATAAACTAAGACAACATTATTCCGTACTTAATGCTTCGTACAATACTTTCGGCACTCCAAATCCTTTATCTCTAATTTTATCTCTGAAATCCCTGTCCAAATGGATACAATATACGTTCTTTCTTTTTTCGGGAGGAATTGTATCTTCCAGATAAAATATATTTCCATGGGCAGGATTTTTACTTACGTAACTGCATGTATCCTGATATATTTCTTTTATCTCACCTTTAAAATATTTTTCTAATATGTTTTCAGGTATTTCTACGGCATCTCCGCTATAATATACAGTTTCTTCAGGAAAGATTATCTCATATCCGTAACATTTCATATCATCCGTATGTCTGACTTCTGCAAAACTGTTTTTTACTTCGGATATTTCAGGCAATGTATTTCTATAAATATAAAACTTATCTTCTATTCCTACTATTTTCAGATATTCTTTTATTTTTTCCGTAGGGTGAATTATATACGGAATTTTATTTAATTTCA
>CALIJH010000135.1 GCA_938017765.1 uncultured Leptotrichia sp. | reverse complement strand
GAATATTATATTTATAAGACATGGTGAAACAGATATGAATAAGGCAAATCTCTATTTTGGACATTTAGACCCTGAATTAAACGAAGTAGGGAAAAATCAGCTGCAAAAAACACGAAAATTACTGAAATACTTTGAAAAAGATATTCATATTGTCTTTTTCAGTGATTTGAAAAGATGTATGGAAAGTATGAATACTTTGAAAATAAATGAAAATATAAAAAAAATAGCAGACAGTTCCTTTAGAGAATTGAATTTTGGAATATTTGAAGGAAAAACTTATGAACAGATAAAGAATGAATTTCCCGAAGAGGCAAAAAAAATGGAAAAAGACTGGAAAAATTTCAAAGTACCGCAGGGAGAAAGCTTGAAAGAGCTTATGAAAAGAGTAATCGAAAAATTGGAGCAACTAATTGAGAAATATAAAAATAAAACGATAGTAATCGTATCCCATGCGGGAGTTATAAAAACGGTGATAAGCTATTATTTGTACGGAAATCTCGACGGATATTGGAAAATAAAGATAGACAACGGCTCCATAACAAAAATGTGTATACTGAAAGACGGATTTACCTATTTTGACTATATAAACAGAATTTAGAAGAAAAAATAAAATTCGGAAATTAATGAATAAAATCCAAAGGGGAGGAGATTTTAAAAGGAGAAATTTTTTGGAGGAAAATAAAGATGATTATTGCTCAAAGTTATGAAGATTTATTGAAAAAAAATAAAAAGCTCGTATTTATAGACGTGAGAAGTCCTAAAGAATATAAAGAAGCCCATATACCCGAAGCTATAAACATTCCCGTTTTTTCTGACAGTGAAAGAGAAAAAATAGGAACAATGTATAAGGAGCAGGGAAAAAAAGAGGCTATAAAAGAAGCATTGAAAACAGTAGGACCAAAAGTGTATGACATATATATGGAAATGGATAAGCACGTAGAAAAGAACAGTGAATTGGTTGTATATTGTGCAAGGGGAGGGATGAGGTCGTCGACAGTAGTCTCTCTTTTTAAGGAATTTTCCTTGCCTGTAGTGAAATTGCTGAAAGGATATAAAGGATACAGACAATACTTAAATGAAAAACTGCCTGAAATGATTGAAAATGCTGAATTTATAACTTTATATGGAAAAACAGGTTCAGGAAAGACAAAGATACTAAAAGTTCTCGAAAAAAAAGGATATGATGTACTCGACCTTGAAAAATGTGCCAATCATAGAGGTTCATTACTGGGAAGTATCGGGCTGGGAGAAAAGTATTCCCAGAAATTTTTTGAATCCAATGTATTGAACAGTTTTCTGTCATTTCGGACAGGAAAAATCATTGTTGAAGGAGAAAGTAAGAGGATAGGGAATATTATTATGCCCGAGTATTTATACAGAAAAATAATAAATTCGAGAAAATTACTCATAGAAACAGAGCTGAAAAAAAGAATAGAAATTATAAAAGAAGATTATCTCAAAGACGGATATACGAAAGAAGAAATAATTAAAGCACTTAAAAGCCTTGAAAGATATATAGGTGAAAAACAGGTAAATGAATATGTAAAAAATATAGAAGAAGAAGAATATGAGACCGCTATAAAAAATCTGATTGAAAAATATTATGACAAAGTATACACTACGAAACATAAAGATTTTGAAAAGATTTTTCAGAATACGGATGAGGAAAAATGTGTCAATGAGATAACAGAATATATTTTCGGTAAAAAATAATAAATCAGAAAATAAAAAGACAGAAAAATAATAAAATCAGTAATTATAAAAAGCTTAATATAAAAAATTAAAAAAAATAAAAATTTAAGAAATTTAAAAAATTAGAGAAATTTAAGAAATTTGAGAAAAGTAATAAATCGTAAAGAATGAGAAATTTTAGATAATAATGATATAAAAATAACAGTTGCAAAAAGTTTTAATAACTATTATAATGTATATACAAACTATAAAAATGAAAATTTAATAAAAAAAGAGGTGAATTATGTTTTTTCCAATATTTGTAGATGTTGCGAATAAAGAAATACTAATTATAGGAGGAGGGAAAACAGGTACAAGAAAAGCTCAAACTTTGAAGGAATATGGAGCAAAAATTACCGTATATTCTGAAAAGATTACTGAAGAAGAATTATTGAAAGATAAAGATATAAAAACAGTCAATCAGAATGTGTCCCATAATGAAGATGAAATAAAAGGACTTGTGAAAAATTATTTTATGGTAGTAGCGGCTACGGATGATATTGAGCTGAATAATAAAATAGCCCATATATGTATGAATGAAAATATCCTTGTGAATAATGTTTCCTCAAAAACCGAGATGAACTCAATGTTTGCAGCAATAGTGAAAAATGATGAATTTCAAATCGGGATAGGTTCATACGGAAAAAGCTGTAGGAGATCTAAGGCACTAAAAGGGAGAATACAGCAGGTTATAGATGAGATTTCAAAAATTAACTATTAAAAAATATGAAAAGGTGTTTGAAATGTATAAAAGACATAGAAAATTGAGAAATAACAGTGCAATAAGAAATTTAGTAAAAGATGTATATATTGAAAAGAGTGATTTGATTTATCCTATTTTTATTGAAGAAGGAGAAAATATAAAAAATGAAATCAGCTCAATGCCCGGGATATTCAGATATTCCATTGACAGAATTAATGAAGAGTTGGAAGAGCTTGTAAAACTCGGAATAAATTCAATATTATTATTCGGAATACCGAAGCATAAAGATGAATACGCTACAGAAAGTTACAATGAAAATGGTATAATCCAGAAAGCAATCAGATATATAAAGAAAAAATATCCCAATTTTTTGATTATCGGAGATGTGTGCTGCTGCGAATACACAAACCACGGACATTGCGGAATACTCGACGAAAAAGGATATGTAAAAAATGATGAAACTCTCGAAGTGCTTGCGAAAATAGCACTGTCTTACGCAAAGGCGGGAGCGGATATAATCGCTCCGTCAGATATGATGGACGGGAGAGTGGAAAAAATATCCCGAATTTTGGCTGAAAATAATTTTAGCAATATCCCGATTATGTCCTATTCGGTAAAATATTCGTCTTCTTTTTACGGACCTTTTAGAGATGCGGCGGATTCGGCTCCAAAATTTGGAGACAGAAAGTCTTATCAAATGGATTTCAGATATGTCGGAGACGCTATGAGCGAAGTGAGATCGGATTTGGAGCAGGGAGCAGATATGGTAATAGTGAAGCCTGCGTTAGCTTATCTGGACATACTTTCCAAAGTAAAGGAAACTTTTGATGTACCTGTCATAGCTTACAGTGTTTCAGGAGAGTACTCCATGGTGAAAGCTGCTGCGATTAATGGCTGGATAAATGAGAAAAATATAGTTATGGAACAGATGTACGCTTTCAAAAGGGCGGGAGCAAATGCGGTAATAACATATTTTGCAAAAAATATAGCACGCTATTTGGACGAGGAAATTAGTGTTATCAATATTTAGAGTAGATTTTGCTGAAATTTGACAAACTTATGTATTACATTATAAAATACAATAAAAATACATTTTATAAGGGAGTGGTATATTATGAATCTTAGAGATGCAAAAAGGATAGTTTATGAACAGGAGTTGAATTATGAAAGGGAAAAAAATGCAAAACCTGATGATTATAAGTATTATAATCCAAAAAATTTCACAACAAATCCTGAAAGAATTTACAAAATAATTGATGAAATAGAAAAAACAAAAGATTTAGACAAAAGAAGAGAAGATTTTGTTATGGACAGGAAAAAAGGAGACCCTGTAATCCCCCTTGTAAGGGCTAACTTTACTGTAGGACACGCTACATATGACTGGAAAAGTCCTGATGACGCCGTAGTAAAAGCGGAAGCAAGGGAAAGAACGCTAAACGGTAAAAATATCGATATGGCTATAAAGACATTGAAAAATTTTGATTCCCGTGATATAGACGGTAAAATAGCGGTAATGCAAAGATTTAATAATTCGACTGAAGCCTTAGAAGATTTTAATAATTTAAAAAACGGAAAAATTGATTTCAAAAATAGAGATTTAAAAAAATTTTTAAAAAATTATGAAATATTGGAAGAACCATATATTGATACAAAAACAGGAATGTCAGCATTGGTAATAGGAAACAGGAGAACAAAAAACGTAGAAATAATATTTGGAGCAAGTCAGGATCCAAGTTCTATGTTTAGAAAAGACAGCCCAAAAGAATTAAAAGATTTTGAAGGTAATGAAATACTGAAAGAATACATTGAAAAAGGGGAAAATGGTAAATATGCAAGAAAAGACTGGTCAAATGATGTTATTTCAGCATTTATGATATCCGAAAATCAAGAAGCTGCTTTGGAGTTTGCTAAAAGAATAAAAGAGAAGTATAAGACTGAACATAACGGCTATCAGACATTGACCGATGTAAACGGACATTCGAAAGGAGGAGGGGAAGCAATGCATTCGGCTTCTCATCTTGATTTAAGATGTCTAACGATAGACCCTGCTCCTGATACTAATCCCGGAAAATTTATAAATAACTATAAATTTATGAGTATTGTACCGGGTAATGGGAATGCTATATTGACTACTGTTGAAAAAATCGAAGGAACAGAATTTTACACATTAAAATTCAAAGTAGGTACACATGGAAAAGGAGCATATAAAACTTCCAACACTCTTGCAATTCCTGTAGAATATAATACAAGAAGGGAAGAAATGATAAAAGAAATGTATGGAAATAGTTTCGCACTCAATTTCGTACAGCATTATTCCGATAATGAAAAGACAGTGGAAAGAATAGAAGAACTGCAAAAATATGCTAATGAAATAGAACCGAGATTTAATGAAGTATATAAAGACGGAAAATATATAGATGAAAAAACATCGGGAAAATCATTTACAAGATAATCTGAAACAAAGGAGAATGAAAATGAAAAAAATCCTAATATTATTTATTTTGGCGATGTTATTAATAAGTTGTGTTGCTGTAAATCCAAATAAATGTCTTGATTATCAGGGTGATAAAAAATGTATAAGATTTTATGATGGTCAAGAATACGTTTGGGAATAATAGTATATAAATATACTTTCAAAGATTAGCTTTAAAGCTGTATAGTTGATAGTTTTGAAGCTATTATAGTCCTATACAGTCTAAGGAGAGTAAAAATGAAAAAAATCATAAAATAGTCAATATTGGCTATTTTTTTTGAGTGCTAAAATAGCACAAAAATAGTACAATATATAAATTTGAGACTGTTTCATAAGGTGAAAAAATATCTCAATCATAAGTTATATACATTTTATTATTTTTATAAAATCAATGAAAATAGTATTTCTCAATTCTTGTAGTATTTCTTCAATTATTTAAAATATATCATTTTATGTCAGAGAATTTATTTTTAACTTATAAGACAGCTTCGTATAATGCTAAAAAGAAAGTAAAAAAATCAAAATCTGAAAAAATATAAAAATAATGCTTGTATATGAAGCGAAAATAAAATATAATACGTATGTCAGAAAAAAAAAAGAAAAAGTTAAAGAGAGTAAAAATCTAACTTTAATATAGAAAAAAATATAGAAAAAGTATAAAAAAATAGAAGAAAGAAGGTATATATGAAAATAGTAATAGTAGGGGCAGGAGTGGTAGGAGAGTCTCTCTGTACCGAATTATCTCAGGAGGGGAATGATGTCATTCTCATTGAAAAAAGAGAAGAAATATTAAATAAGATAATAGACACTAACGATATAACGGGGCTCGTAGGAAACGGAGCATCTTATGAAAATCTTATTGAAGCGGGAGCCGATAAAGCCGATGTTTTTATAGCAGTAACTGAAGCCGACGAACTGAATATTATTTCCTGTATCATTGCCCAGAAAATAGGTGCGAAGTATACCATTGCCAGAGTAAGAAACCCTGAATACACTGCAAATACTAAATTTGTAAGGGAAGGGTTGGGAATATCAATGATGATAAATCCCGAAGAAGAAGCTGCCAAAAGTATAATAAATAAACTGAAATTTCCCAATGCCGTAAGCGTGGACAGTATTTTTTCAAACAGAGCCAATATACTTGAGTTGGAAATAACAGGTGAAAGCAGTCTGAAAGGGATAATGCTGAAAGACCTTGACAAAGTGTCATCCGAAAAAGTAATAGTATTTATAGTAAAAAGAGGGGAAGAAGTGTTTATTCCATCAGGAAATTTCATCCTTGAAGAAGATGACAACATATACGTTACAGGGACAAGCGACGCAATAATGAAATTTTACAATGAAATGGGATATAAGCATAAAAATATAAATTCGGCTATGATTATAGGCGGAGGGACTATTTCCCATTATTTGACCGAAAGACTCGTAAAAATAAGAAAACAGATAAAAATAATAGAATCCGACAGAGAAAAGGCTGAAAAACTTAGTCAATGTTATCCAAATGCAATAGTAGTAAACGGAGATGAAACAGATCAGGAGTTTTTATTAAATGAAGGGATTAGAAATTATGACGCTGTTCTGGCATTGACGGAGAAAGATGAAGAAAATATTGTAATCTCAATGTTTGCAGAATCCGTAAATGAGGGGAAAATTATAACTAAAATGAACAGAACCCTGTTATTGCCGATTTTGGAAGAAAAGGGTCTGGATTCGATTATCGTACCTAAGAAAGTAATAGCTGACATAATTATAAGGGTAGTTCGTTCCAAGATAAATGCCAAAGGCTCGAAAATGAATACTCTGCATAGACTTGTAGATAACAGGATAGAGGCTATAGTATTTGAAGTAAGTCCTCAAAGCAAGATAATCGGTATCCCGATAAAAGATTTGAAAGTAATTCCAAATCTCTTGATAGTTTGTATTTTGAGGGAAGAAGCCCTCATATATCCGGGCGGAGATGATATAATTCAGCCGAAAGACAAGGTTATGGTCATAACTCTCAAGAAAACGATAGAAGATATCGACGATATTTTAGAATAGCGGTAGGGGGAATAGGAGAAAAAATATGAACAAAAAAATGATAGGTTTTATAGTGGGAAGAATACTTCTACTTGAAGCGGGATTAATGGTTCTGCCTTTATTAATCAGTTTTATTTACAAAGAAGCATGGAATTACAAGTTTTCTTATTTCACAATAATAATGATGCTTGTTATATTGGGCTTCATACTTTCAGGAAAAATGCCTGAAAATACTGAAATTCAAGGAAGAGAGGGCTTCGTTATAGTTTCGTTATCGTGGATACTGCTTTCGGCTTTCGGGGCATTACCTTTTGTTATGACAAAGGAGATACCGTCTTTTATTGATGCATTTTTTGAAACGGTGAGCGGATTTACTACTACAGGATCGAGTATAATAACCGACCTTTCTAAAATAAGCCATTCAAATTTATTTTGGAGAAGCTTTACACACTTTGTAGGAGGAATGGGAGTATTAGTTCTGGCACTTGCAATATTTCCTAAAAATTCACCCAGCTCGGTACATGTTATGAAAGCTGAAGTGCCCGGACCCACATTTGGGAAACTGGTATCAAAACTTTCTACAACTGCGAGAGTACTTTATAAAATATATGTTGTAATGACGATAGCTATTATCATTTTACTTATGTTCGGAGGACTAAATCTGTTCGAGTCGTCATTACTGGCATTCGGAACGGCAGGAACGGGGGGCTTTGGGGTAAGAAACGGAAGTATACTGCCTTATCACAGTGCCTATGTGGAAATGATTCTGGCAGTCGGAATGCTCGTTTTCGGAGTGAATTTTAATATATATTATTTTATACTTATAAAAAAAGCAAAAGAAGCTCTTGCCAATGAGGAGTTGAAATACTATCTTATAATCGTCTTTTTAAGCACGGCTCTTATAATGATAAATATAGTTTCGACTTATAAATCCCTGTGGCAATGTTTTAGAGATGCTTTTTTTTCAGTATCTTCGGTAATGACGACTACGGGATATTCTACGGCAGATTTTGGAAAATGGCCCGTATTTTCTCAGACAATACTGCTGATACTGATGTTTTTTGGAGCCTGTGCAGGTTCTACGGCTGGAGGGCTGAAAATATCGAGAGTCATTATGATGGGAAAAATGTTCGTTTCGGAAGTGAAACAGATGATAAGTCCTCATAGAGTAGTTACCGTGAAATACGAAAACAAGCCTCTTGACATAAAAATTCAGAAAAGTGTAGCGGCATATTTTATAGTTTATATGATTTTATTTACGGCTATGCTGCTTATAATATCTGTAAATTCGGAAGATTTTCTCACGGCTTTTAGTGCTGTTGCCGCCACGTTTAATAATATAGGTCCTGGCTTGGGAAAAGTAGGGCCTGCTTTCAGTTTTGCCGAATACAGTGATTTTTCCAAATCGGTGTTGAGTTTCGGAATGCTTGCAGGCAGACTGGAAATTTATCCTATGCTTATACTGTTTGCACCGGGAACATGGAAAATAAAATAAAATTATTGTGATGAATATTAAAAGAGGCTATTTCAAAAATGGAAAAATAAAATAGATAAAAAAAATATTTTTTTATATTATTATCTTTTAAGTTTTTCTTTTGAAACAGCCTTTTTGTTTTTTATAATTTTATAAGTTATTAATTATTTTATTTCCTGACTATTCAAGTGTTGATAATAAAGTTATAATGTGGTTTCCGAAATAAAAAATAAGGCAGTACATGTAATTACTATTGAGAATAATATACAAGTCTACTATTAACAATAACATAGTATAATTTATAAAATTATCAAAATGCAGTTATTGTCGCTAATAATCCAAAAATAATCCCCGGCAGATTTGCTGCTGAGAGAGGCAAATCTTTTTTCTCTTTCAGTAATCCGTAACTTGTCCATATTGTACAGTTTATTGCAGCAGCTAAAGGTTGTAGAAAAGGGGTTTTGTTTCCACTCAGATTTCCCATTATCTGAGGGATATATGAAACATACATCAATACTGAGAGAAACGTTCCTATCCACCCCAAAATTTTTAAATTCTTTTCAGTCATAATTCTCTCCTTTCATAAAAAAACTGTTCCTATTGTACTATAATTTTTATCAAATGTAAATATGGGATTTTAGACAGTTCGTATTTTTAAATAATCTGAATTTTAAAAAAAATTCCTTAAAAATATTTTTGTTTTTGGTAAAATTAAAGATAAGAAAGGTAATTAGGTTTTTAAGTCTATCATTGAGTTTAGAGTAACATTGTATAGGTAAATCAATATGATAGATTGAGAATAGGAGTTGATTTTAAATGAGTAATAATTTGAAAAGAATGGAAAAGGATTTAAGGACTTTGGCAAAAAGATGCAAAGACATAAAATATACAAGAGCCTTATTATTAAGCTTTTTACTTATGGGAATGCTATCTCTTGCGGAAGTAACATCTACAGAAGTAAAAAATACTGAAAAAAGTATAAATCAGACAAAAAGGGAATTAAACACCTCAATAGGAGAAATGAAATCGCTCTTCAGACAAACAAGAGCAGCAAACAACAAGTTATTAAGAAGTGCAAATCTGGAACTTATCCAACTAATGGAACAGGGAGACCATGTAGTAAAGTCTCCGTGGTCATCGTGGCAATTCGGCATGGGATATGAGTTTAACAGTCAGAGAAAATCGTACGCAGGAAGAAAAGATAAACTCGAAAAATATCCATATGAAAATATATTTAAAAGAGAAACGGGAGAAAATGAGATAAACAGATATGTATCACCTACAAGTCAGTTTTATTCTGATATAATGGGAAGATACGCAGGAATAAATGATCTGACTTCGGCATCGACAGGTGTAAGGGGAGCAGGAAATAATAGATATGGACTTGCAGTTACGGGACCTGAAACAGATTATCCCGTACCGTTGGAACTGGCAGCGACAGTAAGACCCAGAAATAGTGTGAATCCGAGAAATATAAGTAAAAGTCCTGCAATAGTTGCAACTCCCGAAGTAACGACACCTGATGTGCCGGGAGTGAAAAGTTTCAGTACACCAAATCCTGTTATAAATAGAGTAAACATAGCACAAATTCAAGTAGATAAAATAACAAATATTAGAGGTGGAAATGGAAATGAAGCATTTATATTAAATAGTCAAAAACCAAATAGTCCGGATTATACAAATCAAGTAATAGTATCTTCTGAGTATGGAAATGCCAGAACTTATGTAGATATAGCACCTATGACACAGACAAGTGCTATTGGAGGAACTATAAATGTCAATTCAAAAGGTGATACTTATGATATGTGGACAGAAGGAGTAACTTTTAAAGGAGTTGTAAATAAGACACATTTGGGAGGTTCACAGCATGAGGTAGCGTACACTTATACAGGTGATATAAGTAGAACACAAGGACAGGATTATGGTAAAAATTGGGGAACAGCTCGTTATCCAGCAAGATATGCAGCTTATGCAGCTATGAGGACTGCCAGTGGACAAAGAATGGATATAAAAGATGTTACAATAAATTATAGCGGGCAGGAATTTGTAGAAGATGAACCCGATCCTCGTTTTCCTCAACAATATCATTTTCGTAGATTTTTATTTTGGGGAGATTTAAATTTATCTTATGCTGACACAACAATAAATATATCTGAAAAAACAAAAATAAATATAGATGGAAATAGATTAGTAATGGCAGGTTTGAAACATACTGTCAATAGAATGGGATATAATGTGGGTGTGTATAATCAAGGAAGTATAACAACATCAGCAAGCGGAAAGAATAATTATATTATGTCGTCTGTGGTTTTTGATCAAGGTGGACATCCTGAAAGATTATTTTTTGTAAATGGTGATAAAGGGAAGATAACTCTAAATGGTGAAAAAGATACTTTTGCTTCTTTGCAAACAGTTGGTGCTAACCAAGGTGCTTCAACAATAGTAAACAATGGAGATATTATATTTAATGGCAAAGGTGCAAGAGGAATTATATCAGGGATAAACTATGCTCAAAGTCAAACAAGTTTTCAAGATAAAAATTTAGAAATATTACTGCATAAACCTATGGTATTCAATGGAGATAATTCAGTAGGAATGGCATTTTATTATAATAGAGGAAATCCGTATTTTGAAGGAGGTGTTAATGTATTTGACCAAAATGATACAAGCACAGGATATGACGGTACTCCTAATAGAGTGGTACAGTTTCCTGATAAAACTTTGCCTTCTATATTAAAATTAAGAATGAACGGTAAAAATTCTGTTGGAATGCTATTTGAGCCTATATATTCTGCCTCAGATACAGGTGTAGAGATAGCAAATCCGGGAGGAACTTCTCCAAACGCACCTGCCGGACATAAAGGGCTTGTAGATATAGTATCTAAGGGTGATAATAACCAATTGATATATATAAAAAGAGGACATATAAATATAAAAAATACTGACAGCACTCTTATAGCTGATGAAACTAAAAATAATACAGCTATTTATGTAAATGGAGAGTATTATGACAATCAAGTAGTTAGCGGAAGCCATACTTATGACCGTAATATTTCATTAGTAACAAATGAAGCAAAAATTTCTATGAATAAATCTGAAGACTCTACAGGAATATTTGCAAGAGGAATATTAAAAAATCTTGTTTCAGGAAATGTACAGATTGTTAGAGATTATGTCAATAACAGCAGAGCAAAAGTAACTAATACAGGAGAAATAACAATAACAGGAAAAGCAGTAAAAGGGATTGTTTCTGATAATGCAAATGTTACAAATACAGGAAAACTGATACTTGACGGTACTCAAAAAAATGATAACGAGGGAACAGTTGGATTGGCAGCTCTGGATGGAGGATATTTAAAATCAACAGGAACTGACAGTAGTATAAAAGTGGCAGGAAAATCTTCCATAGGTCTTTATGTATCAAGAAATAAAGACTTTGTCAATATAGGAACAGGAAATACAAACCTTATCGTAGAAAATACAAAAGTTGAAGCAAATGACGGCGCTGTAAACGTATACTCCAACGGAGGGACTGTAACCCTTGGTACGACAGGCAGTCCGACAGCTACAGTAAATCTTGTTACAGGGAATAATGCCCTGACTTTCAACAATGCTTTCTTCTATAAAGACGGAAGCGGAAATGTGCATTATGACACTACAAAAAACGGGAAAATAGTGCTGGCAGGAAAAGTAAAAGCAGATATAAAAGAAGGCGGAACAGTATTTTATGTTCAGGGTAATGGAGGAATGCCCGCACTTAATACATTTAACGATGATGTATTTAATGATACCATGGGAAATCTTACTTTGAATATGAACGACAAGTCTACACTGCTGGCAGCTTCCAATGTAACTGTAAATTTGAGTTCAGCAGTCGGCACTCCTAACTTTGGAGGAACATCAACTCCTACAATAACAGGAAGCTCAATATATAAAATATACAAGCTGCATAAAAGTCAGTTTAATGTAGACTCGAATGTAAACCTTGACAATGCCAATGATGCATATAACAGAATAGACGTGGCAAACTCATCCGTAGACATAAAAGCGGGAACTACGATAACAGGAACAAAACCTAATCAAAATGTAATAGCTCAGGAAAATCCGAATACAACTAACGTAAGCGCCATAAAGCTCATAAACAGCGGTACAATCAACCTTTCGGGTACAGGTTCATCGGCTATTTACGGTAAATTTTCTGAAATAACTAATAACGGTAACATAACTTTAGGAGAAAACTCCACGGCTCTCTACGGTAAATCCGATTCCAAAATAGCAAATAACGGTACAATAACATTGGGCAACAAGTCCACAGGAATATTTGCGGCTGACGGAGTAAATAACGAAGTCTTAAATGCGGGAACAATAACAGGTACAGGAAATAAAGCAGTAGGTATAGTGTATGACGGAACGGGTGCAGGAGCAAGAAGGATAAATAACACTTCGACAATAAGGCTTTCAGGAGAAAATACAATAGGAATGTATGCAAAAGGAAGTAACTATATAGCTGAAAATAACGGAGATATACAAGTAGGAAATGCTTCAAACCTTAATAATCCGAGTATAGGAATGCTTACAACAGTGGATAACATACAGCTTAAAAATAACGGAAACATAACAGGAGGAAGCAACGCAGTCGGCATATACGGAATAAATAATATTGCAAGTATCGGAAGTATAACAACGGGAGATAATTCTGTCGGTATATACGGGAAAAACAATATAACATCATCAGGAAACATAACAGGAGGAAATGACTCGTTCGGCATATATGGAGTAAATAATATAACACCATCGGGAAATATAACAACAGGAGAAAATTCGACGGGTATATACGGAGTAAATAATATAACATCATCAGGAAACATAACAGGTGGAAATAACTCTATCGGTATATACGGAACAGACAATATTTCAGGCACAGGAGATATAACAGGTGGAAACGGCTCTGTTGGAATATACTCAAAAGGAAATGGCGTAACATTCAGAAATATATCAGTCGGAAATGATAATTCGACAGGAGTGTACCTCGAAAATGGAGGAGGAACAGTAATAGGGAATGGAAATATGACGATAGGAGAAAATTCTTACGGAATAGTGTCAAATGAGGGGAGCTATAATTTTGATTTGACATCATCAGGAAATGTAACTCTTGGGAATAAAGGAATATATGTATATTCGTCATCAAGAAACGGAACCGTAGTAAATAATGCCGATGTAACAGGTACAGGAAATGAAAGCTATGGACTTTATACGGCGGGAAATAATGTTACAAATAACGGAAACATAAATTTAGGCTCAGGAATAGGAAACGTAGGAATGTACTCAATGAAAGGAGGTACATCTAGAAACAGTTCGACAGGAATAATAACGGTAGGAGCTTCGGATATAGAGCCTATAAATATGGACGACAGAAAATATGCGATAGGAATGGCGGCAGGATACAGAAAACAGGATACAGGAAATATAATAAATGAGGGAACAATAAACGTGAACGGAGCAGACAGTATAGGAATGTATGCAACGGGAACAAATTCCACTGCTATAAACAGAGGGACAATAAATCTTGGAGCCAAAGGAACAATAGGAATGCTCCTTGATGAAGGTGCAAGAGGGAAAAATGAGGGTATAATACAGACTGCGCCGGGAGCAGACCCTGAAAATGTAAGTGGAGTGATAGGACTGTATGCAGGAAAAAATTCCGTACTTGAAAATACGGGAACAATCCATATAGTATCGAGAAAAGGAGCAGGATACTTTCAGGCAAGGGGAGGAATGATAATAAATAGAGGAACAATAATACTTGGACGGAGTGGAGCGGCAGAAAATGAAGAGGAAGAATCAGGAGGACCGGGTTCAAACACAAGTAAGGAAGTAGGAAATGTAAGGATAAAAGCTCCTAAAGGTTCACCGACTGCAAGAGTGTATATAAATGGAGTGGAAGTGACACCCGAACCTGTAACGGTAACAGAAGGGGAAAGAAATATGCTGCATTCACCGATAGGAATGTATATAGATACACTAAGAAAGACAAATCCTATAGTAGGACTGGATAATGTAACATCCTCGGCAGACCTCATTATAGGTTCCGAAGCTGCAAGCAAAACGAACAGTAAAGCAATAGAAGTAAGCGGAGAATTACTCGAACCGTATAACAGAACGATAGAGGACAGCAGTATAAACAGCTGGAATATATATTCTGGAGCATTGACATGGAGTGCGACAGCGACACTTGCAGGAAGAACGGGAACAATAAATAAACTGTATATGGCAAAGAGAACATATTCGGCATTTGCAAGGGATAAAGATACAACAAGGGATACATACAACTTTACTGAAGGGCTTGAAAAGAGATATGATAAGAATGCTCTTGATTCAAGAGAAAAAGCATTATTCAACAAACTGAATGCAATAGGAAATAATGAAGAAATCCTGCTTTATCAGGCATTTGACGAAATGATGGGACACCAGTATGCAAATGTACAGCAGAGAATAAGCAATACAGGAAAAGCCCTTGACAGAGAGATAAATAAACTCAATGACAATTGGGAAAATCAGTCCAAGAAATCCAACAAGATAACGACATTCGGTATAAGAGATGAGTATAAGACAGATACGGCAGGGATAATAAACTATACAAGTAACGCATACGGAATAGCGTATATAAGCGGGAATGAAACGTTGAAACTCGGAAACAGCTCGGGCTGGTATGCGGGAGTGATACATAACAGATTTAAATTCAAGGATATAGGAAAATCAAAAGAGAATACTACAATGGTAAAATTGGGACTATATAATACAAAAGCCTTTGACAATAACGGAAGTCTGAAATGGACAATATCAGGAGAAGGATTTGTAAGCAGAAGTGAAATGGAAAGAAGATACCTTGTAGTAGATGAAATATTCAAAGCAAAATCAGATTATACATCATACGGAGTGGCAATGAAAAATGAAATGAGTAAAGAGTTTCGAACGAGTGAAAGAACGAGCATAAGACCGTATGGAAGTATAAAGTTTGAATACGGAAAGACAGGAAAGATAAAAGAAAAGACAGGTGAAGTAAGACTGGAAATAAAAGATAACAGCTATTACTCGATAGTGCCTGAAGCGGGAATAGAATTCAATTATAGACAACCGTTTGCGAAAAAAGCAACATTTACTGCCTCACTTGGAATAGGGTATGAAAGTGAGCTTGGAAAAGTAAATGACAGGAAAAATAAGGCAAGAGTAGGATATACGGATTCGGAATGGTTTAATATAAGGGGAGAAAAAGAGAACAGGAAAGGAAGCTTCAAAACGGACTTGAATATAGGAATAGAGAATACAAGATTTGGAGTAACAATAAATGCAGGATATGACACGAAAGGAGAAAATATAAGAGGAGGAATAGGATTTAGAGCTATATACTAATGATATTTTTAAGATGATTATTCATCTATAAAAAAGGGCTGTCTCATAAATTAAATAAAATTACCAAATCATAAATTCTATATATTCTACTATATTTATAAAATCAATAAAAATAATATCTGTTGATTTTTAAAAATATATA
>CALIJH010000134.1 GCA_938017765.1 uncultured Leptotrichia sp. | reverse complement strand
CAGACTCTAAAGGGACAAATGCGTACAATATGAAACTTGGAATGAGAAGAGCGGAGAATGCTAAGAAGAAACTGTTGGAATTAGGACTATCTGCTGACAAGATAGCAGGAGTAGAGTCAAGAGGGGAAGAAGAGCCTGTAGCAACAAATGACACAGCAGCAGGAAGAGCATTAAACAGAAGAATAGAGTTTAAATTGCAAAAATAATGAAAAAAATTAAAAGAAGTAAGGAGTGAATATAATTTGAGTAACACATTGAAAAGTATGGAAAAGGACTTAAGAGCCTTTGCTAAGAGAAGTAAAGATGTAAAATATACAAAAGGATTATTGCTGAGCTTTTTGTTAATGGGAGCAATATCATTTGCAGAGACATTGACATCACCACAAGTGAAAAGTACGGAAAATGCAATAAATCAAACTAAGAGAGATTTAAATACGTCAATAAGTGATATGCACAAGACATTTAAACAGACAAAAAGACAAAATAACAAATTATTGAGAAATGCAAACTTGGAATTAATCCAATTAATGGAGCAGGGAGACCAAGTAGTAAAAATACCTTGGAACACATGGCAATGGGGAACTGTGTATACATATAACGACTGGAGAGGTGAATATAAAGGAAAAGGAGATAAAAAAGAAAAATATCCGTTTAATGGAATGTTGGAGAGAGATGCTGATGAAATGAACAGATACATTCCTTTAGATAGTGAGAATAGAAGTTTGTTGAGAACAGCAGGAAATGTAAATTCTGCATCAACAAATTTAAGACAGGGATTATCGCAAGAATACGGTATAGCAAGTACAAGATTGGTTAAGGAAAACCCAATAACAATACAGGTAAATGCAGGTATAACACCGAGAAGTGTAAATAAGGCGGATTTGAACTTAGTGCCTAATACTATTGCTACTCCTACTTTGCCGACAGCAATATCTTTCTCACCTGTAACTCCTGTAATAAATCCTCCAGAAGTAGAAGAGCCGCAGGTAACATCCATTACGCCTCCCGGTACAGGAAATGGCGATGAAACATGGATAGATCCGAGTGGAGGTGTTGCACCTTTAGCACAAATAGGTATGTCAGGTGGAACTATGAATGTTAGAGCCAATGGAAATTCATTTGATGTAAAGACAAACAATGTGGCAATGACAGGAATAGTAGGTGCTGGAAGTTCACAAACTAATCATGGAATACAGAATCTGAATTGGACAAATCTTGGTCAGATTGCAACAATGAAACTTGTAGGAGGACATAGAATACCTATAGATAATATAACAATTAACTATACAGGAACAGGGACTTCAACAAGATGGCTATTTCACACAGACGGACATGATGACCATGGTGATTCTACGTGGCACACAAATGGAGGTACAAAGATAAACCTGGACGGTGATGGGTTAATCATGTATACTTCCCAATATCATAGCGGTGGACATTTCAATATAGGATTTCTAAATGAAGGACAAATAACTACTTCCGCTACAGGGAAAAATAACTATATATGGATGTCTTTAAGTGAAAGTGGAGACAGTAATAGAGTACAATATTTCCGTAATACAGGTACAATCACTCTAAATGGTGAGAATGATGTCTTTGCTCAAACTGAAACTCCAGTAGGACTAAAAGGAGGGTACTCCATTATAAATGAAGGAACAATCACATTAAATGGAAATAAAGAAAAAGGAATAGTGTCTTCTCCTACACATACAGGGGCAGAAATACTGTTGAATAATCCTATAGTAATCAATGGAAATGGAGGAGTAGGAGTATCATTCTTTAAATGGTCTCAACTTGACGGTGGTACTGAAATAGACAGTAATGGTGCAGGTAATAAGCAAACAACTTTTTTAGCCAAAACAAGACCGTCTATAATTAAACTTACTCTAAATGGTAATAATTCCACAGGAATATATGTAAAAACTACTGATACAAATGCATTTGAATTAGGTGGAACAAATGCAGCAGCTCCTTCAGGAAATGGGTTAGTAGAGGTAAAATCTGTAAATGGAAATAATAATACTTTAGTATTTGTAAAAGACGGAAAAGTAAATATAAAAAATGCAGCAAGTAAACTGGATATATCAGGTGGAAAAAATAACACTGCGATATACGTAAAATCTGATGACGCTTTCAGTTCCGTGGCAGATATAAATGTAACAAATTCGGATAATTCTGTAGGAATATATGCTAATGGTACAGGAGGATTAACTAATTCAGGAAAATTAAGCATTTCAGGTAAATCAATAAAAGGTATAGTAGCTGACGGTGCAGGAGTAAACGTAACAAACAGTGGAAATGTTACATTTGACGGAAGTGCAACTGCCGGAGTGGACGGAAGTGCAGCGTTTGTAGCACAAAATGGAGCAACATTGACATCATCAGGTACAAATACTGTAAAAGTAAGCGGAAAAGAATCTATAGCACTTTTTGCGGATAAAGGGACATTAAATGTATCAAACGTTGGAGTAACAACAACAGATAAAGCTTTCGGTGTATACTCCAAAGGAGCAAACGGAATAGTAAAAATTGGAGCAGGAAGTACATTTGATATAGGTCAAGGTTCATTAGGATTTTATACAACTGACGGAGGTAAAATAGAATTTACAGGTAATGTAACTGCAAAAATAAAAGGAGGGACTGCCCCTGACGAAACAAATACAAGAGGAAATGCTTTCTATTTTGTAGGAAATGGATATAGTCCTTTCGATCAAAATGCTGTAAATCAATGGGTACAAAATACATTTAATAACTCATTAAATAAATTAACATTGGATATGGAAGCAGGGTCAAGATTATTCGTTGCTTCGGATATAGCAATGAACTTGACTGATGTAAATATTGACAATCTTTTCGGTGCTAATAAGCCGACTATGACAGGATCAAATGATTATAAGAGATTTATGCTGTATTTGAGTAGATTGGATATAAATAGAGCTGTAAATCTTGATAGTTCTACTGAAGATTACAAACAAATAGAAATAGCAAATTCGTCCGTTACAAATCATAATACTATAACAGGTACACAAAATGGACAGACAGCTATAGCACAGGAAAACGGTTTGGATACAAGTGGAGTAAATGGTTATGCTTCATCAGTTGTTACATTATTGAATGATACGGACGGTACAATAAATCTGTCAGGAAACGGTTCTACAGGAATATATGCAAAAAGAGGAACTATAGTAAATAAAGGAAACATAAATGTAGGACAAAACTCCACAGGAATATATCTGTTAGATGATAATGCAGGACCTGCAGCAGCTAAAAATGACGGTAAAGTTGAAAATACAGGAACAATAAATATAGGTGAGAGATCCTCAGGTATATATTATACAAATACAGGGACTGCGCCATTTGGTTCTGTAACTGAATATATAAAAAATAGTGGAAGAATTCAAAGTTCTGCAAATAATGTAATTGGAATGGCAATAGATACAAGCCTTAATAAAAACTTTATAAATGAAGCAGGTGGAATAATAGATCTGACAGGAGACAAGTCTACTGCGATGTATGCAACAGGAGACGGTACATATACGGCTAAAAATAACGGTACAATAAAATTGGCAAATTCTTCAAATCAGGATAGTCCTAATGTAGGAATGTTTACTGATAAAGCTACGATAACACTGGAAAATAATGGAAATATCACTGCAGGAAATAAAACTGTAGGAATATACGGATATGAAGTTAATTTAAATAACGGTTCTACAATAAATTTAGGAGATGGAGCGACAGGAGTTTATTCTAAAGGTGGAAATGTTACATTAAATTCAGGTTCTACAATAAATATAGGTACAGGTGAATCAGCAGGAGTATACTATGTTGGAGACGGCGGAACAATAACAGCTAATGCAGGAAGCGTGATGAATTTTGCTGATAATTCATTTGGATTTGTTATAAAGAATAATGCAGGTGTTACAGGAAATACCTTAATCAGTCAGGCTGACGCAACTCTTGGAAATAAAGTAGTGTATGCTTATTCAAATGATAACAGAGTAACAATACATAATCAGGCAACATTGACAGCAACAGGAAGCGAAAACTACGGTATCTACTCGGCAGGAACTGTAACAAATGACGGAAATATGAACTTCCAAACAGGAATAGGAAACGTAGGAGTATACAGTATAAATAATGGAACAGCTACGAATAATGCTTCAATAACAGTAGGAGCATCCGATCCTGCAACAAGAAGATTTGCAATAGGAATGGCAGCAGGATATCAAAATTCTGATTTTGGAAAAATAGTTAATAGCAATACAGGAGTAATAAATGTAACAGGCTCAAACGGAATAGGAATGTATGCTACAGGAAACAACGGTTCAAGTAAATCCATAGCGGAAAACCATGGAACAATAAATATTGCAGGAGAAGGTGCTATGGGAATGTACCTTGATGAAGGAGCAGAAGGACATAACTATGGAACAATAAAAACTACAGGAACACAAAGCGGAATGATAGGAGTAGTTCTGAGTAACAATTCTACCCTTGTAAACCATGCAGGAGCGGTAATAGATATAAATTCTCCGGGAGGATTTGGAACGTATAGAGTAAATACTCCTTATGTAAAAGTCGTAAACTACGGAACAATAAATGTAAGCGGAGGAGCTACAGCAGATGGACTATATGATCCTACAGGAGGACAAGCATTAGATAAAAGTGCAGGAGGAGTAAGATTGTACGCACCTACAGGTTCAGATACAGCACAAGTAACAGTAAATGGAACTCCTGTAACTAATATTGAATCTGTAAATACAACATATGGAACAAGAAATGCTCTAATTTCTACTATAGGAATGTACATAGATACATTAAGAGGAACAAATCCTATAAACGGGCTGGAAGCATTAGGAGTACAAAAAGCTGAACTTCTGATAGGTCCTGAAGCAGCTGATAAAGTAAGTGGCAAATATATAGAAATAGGAGAAAATATATTAGCGCCATACCGTACAGCTATGGTAGGCAGAAGAGGAATAGAATGGTCTATAAATTCATCTTCATTGACATGGATGGCATTGCCTATATTGGACGGAAATGGTACTCCTAAAAAGATATATATGGCAAAAATACCTTATACAGCATTTGCAGGAAATAAAGCAACACCTGTAGAAAAAACTGATACATATAACTTCCTTGACGGAATGGAACAAATGTATGGTGTCGAAACAGGAGAACATAGAGAAAAACAGTTATTCAATAAATTGAACAGAATAGGTAATAATGAAGAAATCTTGTTATACCAAGCAATAGATGAAATGATGGGACATCAGTATGCAAATATACAACATAGAATAAACAAAACAGGAACAGTTCTTGATAGAGAGTTCAGTAAACTTCAAAAAAATTGGGATACAAGCTCGAAAAAATCCAATAAAATAGTAACATTTGGATCAAGAGATGAGTATAATACAGATACAGCAGGTATTATAGATTATAAGAGTAATGCATATGGTGTAGCATATATCCATGAAAATGAAACAATAAAACTTGGAAACAGTTCAGGGTGGTATGCAGGAGCAGTAAACAATACATTCAAATTTAAAGACATAGGAAAATCAAAAGAGAATGTAACAATGGTAA